>CANQMI010000085.1 GCA_947624905.1 uncultured Clostridia bacterium | reverse complement strand
AGAAATACAGCTTTTTAGCTTGTAATATGTATAAAAAAATACCCAAGTATGCAATAGGGTATGCAGTAGATTGTGTATGAATAAAATTTTATAATAATATTGAAAAAAAGTTGAAAAGATATTATAATATATATATAAGATTGGAGGAAAAGAATGCCTAAAAATGTAGATAATCAAATTCAAAAATTTGTTAAAGCAGTTCAAAAACTTCTAGGGAAAAAATTAAAGAAGATTATATTATATGGATCATATGCTAGAGGAGATTTTAATAAAAATTCAGATGTAGATATAATGATTTTAGCGGATTTATCTTTTGAAGAAATTGAAAATTACAGAGATCAAATTTCAGATATAGCTTATGATATAGAATTAGATACTGGTATTATTTTATCTCCTATTATAAAAGATATAAAAGCATACAATAACAGAGTAAAATTTGTACCGTTTTATAAGAATGTTCAAAAAGAAGGAGTTGTCTTGATAAATGAATAATGAAACAATAGAAAGTTTTGTTAAATATAGATTAGATAAAGCAAAAGAGACTTTGCAAACAGCTAAAAAGATTTTTGAAGATGGGAAAGATTTTACAAGTGCAAATAATAGAGCATACTATGCAATATTTTATGCCATTAGAGCTGTACTTGCAACTGAAGAAATAGATTTTAAGAGACATAAAGATGTTATTGCATATTTTAATAAAGAGTATGTAAATAAAGAAATTTTTCCAAAAATGATTGGCAAAAAAATAGCTCAAGCTCAAAGAGTAAGAGATGATAGTGATTATGATGATAATTATGAACCCTCTTTTGAAAAAACGGAGCAACAAATAAAAACAGCCGAAGAATTAATTAAATTAGTTGAAAATTATATTGATGAATATTATATGAAATAATAAAAGTTTTTATTATTTTACATATATAAATATCTCTCAGCTTAGCTGAGAGATATTTATATATGTAATGAAACTAATTTATTTATATTTTCATTAGATCTTGAATAAATTAGCTATTTTTAATATGTTTTATAGACCTTGTTCTTCTAAGTAATTTGTAACTTTAGCTATTTCACTTTGATTAAATTCTTTAAAAACAGATGTATAAATATCAAGAGTAATTTCTACTTTTTTATGTCCCAAAATTTGTTGTAATGCTTTAACTTGCATCCCACTTTCTATACATCTAGTTGCATAAGTATGCCTTAACATATGTGTGTGTAGATGTTTAGCGATATGTTCTTTATTATTTAGCCTGCGTAAATAATAGTTAATATCTGAAGGTGTAATATATCGATCTTTTACATTATCATAGAAAATCATATCTGAGTGTTCACTATGATCAAGCTTTAATGAATCTCTTTTTGCCTGAGCGTTTTGCAATATTTTTTTAACTTTTTTATCAATTAACAACGTTCTTTTTGAAGTTTCAGTTTTTGTTGTTTTTCCCATAATCATATTATAATTTTCATCTTGAGTAAGCGTTCTATAAATAGTCAAGGTATTCTTCCTATAATCTATACAATCATCACTTAAAGCTAAAACTTCACCAATTCTTAAACCTGTGTATAACTGCATAAGCACTATATCTTTATATTTGTGATTACTTTTTTCTAATATTCTAAGCAATTTCTTATGTTCTTCTAAAGATAAGGCCTCTGTTTTTTTATCTGGCATAATCGATTTTGGCTTTTCTATACTTTCATTATTCATAGGATTAAATAAAATCATTCTATCTGATAATGCTATTTTGAAAGTTTTATTCATAAATCTATAGATTTTGTTAATAGTATTATTGCTATACTTAGTTATATTTGGCAAAACTTTTCTAATATCATATGCTGTGATCTTTTGTATTGGCATATTTATTATGTCTTGACAATTATTTTCTATTTGTTTTATTGCCTCAAGATCTCTTTTATATGTACGAGAAGAAACTTTATTAGTACTATATTTATTCTCTACATATTCTTTTAAAATTTCTATAAAAGTTTTATCTGTTGTACCTATATAGCTACCTTGTTTTAAATCATGTTTTAATTTTAAAACTCTTGATTTAAAATCTTTGACAGTCTCTTTTTTCCTTTGTTTGATAGTTTTTCTTGTTCCGTCTATCATACATTGAAAAACCCACAATTGCAACACCTCGCTATAATATAATGTTCCGTTCGCCGGTTTCCCACCGATTTGACTTTTCTGTTTGTTCTTGTCATCATTTTCTTTCACTCCTTCTTATAAAACTTTTTATAGAGTAATAATATCATACATAATATCTCATTTAAAATAATTATGGAATTAATATTAAAATTAAAAATAAGACATATGATTATTTAATTCTTTTGATAGTTAAATATTGATAATTTAGGATCTTTGTTGTATAATAAATATAATAAGAAAATGTTTCTCGCTTTATGGTGGTACGAGTAATAAATTATCCATTTTGCTAAATATTCTCGCTTTATAGTGGTGCGAGTAATAAATTATCTATTTTGAAAATGTTTAGCCTTCTATATAAAAATATAGGAGG
>CANQMI010000084.1 GCA_947624905.1 uncultured Clostridia bacterium | reverse complement strand
CCTTACTATAACTGGAAGTCCTATTTCTCTTGAGAAACTAACAGCATCTTCTACTGTATTTACAACTTTACTTGCTATACAAGGTTCGTTTATGCTTTCCATCATATCTTTAAATGCTTGTCTGTCTTCTGCATTTCTTATTCCTTCTGGAGATGTTCCAAGTAATTTAACATTTTTTTCTTTCAAATATCCTTGTTCTTCAAGCTCCATTGCTATGTTTAATCCTGTTTGTCCTCCAAGGTTTGGAAGTATACTATCTGGTTTTTCCTTTTCTATTATCTTTTTTACAGTTGTTGGTGTTAATGGTTCTATGTATATTTTATCTGCCATATTTTTATCTGTCATTATTGTTGCTGGGTTTGAGTTAACAAGAATAACTTCAATTCCTTCTTTTTTTAACTCAGTGCAAGCCTGTGTTCCTGCATAATCAAACTCTGCAGCTTGTCCTATTATTATTGGTCCTGAACCTATTACTAATACTTTTTTTATATTTTTATTTTTTGGCATTTTATTTGCTCCTTTCAATTAATTAATCTTCACTAGCCAAACGCAGGAGTTTGGCGAACTTTATACTATAAATTTATTTCAATGAACTCAAAAACTCATCAAAAATATATGCCGTATCTTCAGGTCCTGGACAAGCTTCTGGATGAAATTGTACAGTCCTTATATTTTTATTCTTATATCTCAATCCTTCAACTGTTCCGTCATTCAAGTTTATATGCGAAATTTCTGCAATTTTCTTATCTATACTGTCTTCTTTTACATAGTATCCATGATTTTGTGATGTTATATATACTTTATCTGTTTTTAAATCTTTTACAGGGTGGTTTGGTCCTCTATGACCATATTTTAATTTTGCTGTACTTGCTCCTGTTGCAAGTGCCATTAGTTGATGTCCTAGACATATTCCAAGTATTGGAATATCAGTTTCATATAGTTTTTTCACTGTTTCGATTCCTATTTTGCAATCCTCAGGATCTCCTGGTCCATTAGAAAGTACTATTCCAGCTGGGTTTATCTCTTTTATACTTTCAGCTGAAGTATCTTGTGGAAAAACATGAACAGTGCAATTTCTTTTTACAAGTTCTCTTATAATATTTTCTTTGCATCCAAAATCTAAAAGTGCAATTTTTATATCTCCTTCTCCTTTTATATAAGGCCTTTTTGATGAAACCATTCCGTACTAGATTAGTTGGCTTGTATTTTTTTATTTCTGCTATTATCTCCTCTTGATTAGATATATCTGATGTTATTTTTCCTCTCATTGTTCCACTATTTCTAAGTATCTTTGTTAATTTTCTCGTATTAACACCTTTTAATCCTGGTATTTCATTTTCTATTAAATATGTTTCTAGGTCTTCTGCATTTCTAAAATTACTTGCTGTTTCTGCAAGTTCATGTATAAATATGGCTTTTACCCATATTTTTTTTGATTCGGTGTCTTCTGGTATTACTCCATAATTTCCAATTAATGGATATGTCATAACAACTCCTTGTGAAGCATAAGATGGGTCAGTAAATACTTTCAAATATCCTGACATTGATGTGTTAAATACAACTTCTAAACAAGTATCTTTGTCATATCCTATTCTTTCTCCTTGAAATATTTCTCCGTTTTCTAGTACTAGATATCCCTTCATCTTTTTTCCTTTCTCCCTGATTTAGGGCAAAAAAAATTTGTATTTATTCTAACGAATCAAGATGCTGATTCTTTTTCAAACTTTAAAAAAAAGGGACTAACAAAAGTCCCTTTTAAATTAACCCTTGATTTGCTTTGCAACTTCTTCTGCAAAGTTTTCTTCTCTTTTTTCTAATCCTTCTCCTCTTTCAATTCTCGCAAATTCAATAACTTTTGCTCCTTTTGAAGAAAGTAAATCAGAAACTTTAATATTAGGATCTTTAACAAATGGTTGATCCACTAAACAAATTTCTCCATAGAATTTTCCTATTCTTCCTTGTACCATTTTTTCTGCTATTTCTGCTGGTTTTCCTTCATTCATAGCTTGTGCTTTTAGTATTTCCATTTCTTTTGCTACTCTTTCTTCTGGTACAGAGTTTCTGTCTAAATATTCAGGACGAGCTGCTGCTATTTGCATACATATATCCTTTGCAAGTTCATTATTTCCACCTTCCATAGAAACAAGAACTCCTATTTTTCCTTCTCCATGAATATATTTTTCAACTAATCCATTAGATGTAAATCTAACAAATCTTCTTATTGACATATTTTCACCGATTGTTGCTATTTTATCTGTTAAAACTTCTGATACTGTTTTGCTTGAGTCATTTATCCATTTCTCAGCTAATAATTCTTCTACATTTGCTGGATTTTCTTGAACTACTTGTTTAACAACATCATTTGCAAAAGTTTTAAATTCATCATTTTTTGCAACAAAGTCAGTTTCTGCATTAACTTCAACAACAGCACCTGTTTTTCCATCTTGAGATACATAAGCTACAACTAAACCTTCTGCTGCTATTCTGCTTGATTTCTTAGCTGCTTTTGCAATTCCTCTTTCACGTAATAATTCTGCTGCTTTTTCCATATTCCCGTCTGTCTCTGTTAATACTTTTTTGCAGTCCATCATTCCTGCACCTGTTTTTTCTCTTAACTCTTTAACTAAACTTGCAGT
>CANQMI010000083.1 GCA_947624905.1 uncultured Clostridia bacterium | reverse complement strand
ACAGTACCAAATGTAGTTGAGGATGTTTCTGAAATAATAGTAAATTTAAAAGGTGTTAGATTCAAATCATACGACAATGAAGAAAAGATCGTTAGAATAGACTTCGACGGAGAAGGAGAAGTAACAGCAGGAGATATTATAACTGATGGAACAATAGAAGTTCTAAATCCAGAACTACATATTGCAACAGTTGCCGATGGGGGACATTTCAAAATGGAAATGACGGTAGAAAAAGGTAGAGGATATAATACTGCTGCAAAAAACAAAAAAGAGAATCAAGATATATCAGTACTTCCAATAGATTCAATCTTTACCCCTGTAAAGAAAGTAAACTATCAAGTAGAAAACACAAGAGTAGGACAAATGGTAGACTTTGATAAGTTAATAATAGAGGTATGGACAGATGGAAGCTTGAAAGCTTATGAAGCAATAAGCTTGGCTGCAAAAGTAATAACAGAACATTTATCATTATTTATTGATTTATCAGAAATTGCTAAAAATACTCAAGTAATGGTAGAAAAAGAAGAATCTAAGACAGCTAGGGTCCTTGAAATGTCAATAGAAGATCTAGAACTAACAGTAAGAAGCTTCAATTGTTTGAAGAGAGCTGGAATTTCTACTGTACAAGATTTAGCAAATAAAACAGAAGCTGATATGATGAAAGTAAGAAACTTAGGAAAGAAATCATTAGATGAAGTAACAAACAAGTTACATTCATTGGGACTTGATTTTGCCCAAGAAGATTAAATTTTTACAATAATCAGTATCTTGCGTTGTTGTTCTACTGATAAATAATTTTAGACAG
Source organism: uncultured Clostridia bacterium (assembly GCA_947624905.1). Classification (GTDB taxonomy): domain Bacteria; phylum Bacillota; class Clostridia; order TANB77; family CAG-508; genus JAAWPK01. The sequence continues at coordinate 1,937 of CANQMI010000083.1, read as the reverse complement.
GTACGAGCCTAGTCTTCAATTATTTACCTTGAACGCTTAGCAATATACAAATTCTTGTGAAAATTGCAGAATATAATTAAAACCAGAAAAGGAGAGTGTGAACCAAATGGCTAAAAATAGAAAATTAGGAAGAACAACATCTCAAAGATTAGCAATGCTTAAAACTCAAACAACAGATTTAATACTTAACGGAAAGATCACAACAACAGAAGCTAGAGCCAAAGAAGTAAAAGCAATAGCTGATAGTTTAATAGCACTTGCTATTAAAGAAAAAGATAACTTTGAAGAAGTTGAAGTAAAAGTTGTACGTGCTAAATTAGACAGTAAAGGCAAAAAAGTTACAGAAATTGCAAAGAGTAAAAATGGAAAAGAATATCTAAAAGTTGTAAAAGAAGAAGTTACAGAAAAAAGACAAAAAGATATGCCATCAAGACTAAATGCAAGAAGAAAGATAATGTCAAAAATAAATAAAGTTAAAAGCAGTGATGGTAAAAATGTTGATTTACCAGCAAAATTATTCAATGAAATAGCTCCAAAATATACAGATAGAGTTGGAGGATATACAAGAATAGTTAAACTTGGTAAAAGAAGAGGAGATTCAGCAGAAATAGTTCTACTTGAATTATTATAATTTTGTTATAAATGAGAAAATATAAAAAAGCCTGTGTTCAAAGAATATAGGTTTTTTTAATATAAAAATAATAAACACATATTGGAGTTATAATAAAAACTTCATGATATGTGTTTATCTTTTATATCTGGAACTTCAGTTAGTCCAACTATATAATCTATAGAGGTATTGTAATATTTTGCTAAAGTTATCAAATGTTGTATAGGAATTGTCCTATTACCCTTTTCATATTCAGAATAATATTGTTGCGAAATCCCAAGAAGATTTGCAATGTCTTTTTGAAATTTATCATGATCTTCTCGTAGGTCTTTTAATCTTTTAAACTTCATAAAATTCCTCCAAGTCATTAAAACTAAAAAAATTTAGTTAAATTAATCTAAATCTATAATATCTTGATTTTAACAAAAAATATGAGATAGAATACAATATACACAAAAAATTATGTATATATTACAAATTCATTACACTTTCATTACGGTTTTATTAAATTTTCAACAAGGCAATTGACAAATAAATGTGTAACATCTAAAATAAAATTATATACATAAAAAATTATGTAGTAATATATAAGGAGAGGAAAACAAATGAGGAAGGAAAGAGGAATCACACTAGTTGCATTAGTAATAACGGTCATAATAATGATCATACTATCGGTAATTGGGATAAGAGCAACATTGGGAGATCATGGACTAATAAGTATGTCAAAAGAAGCAGCAGTCAAAATGAGGATAGCAGAATATCAAGAAGACCTAACAGGAATAGGATTAAGTCTAACAGAACCAAAGATATTCCATGGATTAGAAGGAAGAGATTATCTTGAAGAGTTTAAAAAGAAAGTAGATGCTTCAGAAGTATTCAAGGGAAAGAGATCAGCAGATATAATAGAAGGAGACGAAGAAGGAGAAGATAAACTAAGGGTAGTAACAAAAGAAGGCTATGTATTTGATATAACAGAAGAAGAAGTAAAATATGTTGGTCAGGTAGGAGAAGAAGGCTTAGAGCCATTACCAGAGATAGAAGAAGCAGCAATAATAATAGAGCCAGACCCAGCAACATGGACAAGAGGAAAAGTAAAAATAAATATCAAATTAAGAGAAGATGTAGCATCAGAGCTCAAGAACTACAAAATAGAATATACAAAAGATGAGGGAGCAAAGACAGGCTGGACAGAGTACAAAGAAGATAGTAAACCAGAGATGGAGACAAATGGCTCAATATATGCAAGAATCAAAAATGAACTAGGAGAGACATCAGTAACAGCAACAGGAAATGTAACAAACATAGATAGAGTAGAACCAGATGAGCC
>CANQMI010000082.1 GCA_947624905.1 uncultured Clostridia bacterium | reverse complement strand
TTAAAGCAATTGAGCAAGCACAATTTGATAAAGAGTTTTATAGAAATCCAAATAATAGAGATATACTTGTAAGAGCTTTAGGCTCTCCAGCAAAAGTACAAGAAGCTATCAAAAATGGAAATATACAAGCATTTTTAACAAAAGGTATTACAGATCCTGCAAAAATAGGTAAATCTTTACTCTTATTAAACAAAGGCAAGGTAAAGAGCCTTGAAGAGGCAGTATCAGTAGCACAATGGAACAGAGATTTAGGACCTGCAATATTTGATCCATCATCTGAGCATAGAGCAAATTACATAAATAGAACATTAAAAGAATTGAAAAATAGAAGTTCAGATCCAAATAACTTCAATGAAGATACTGCAAGACAAAGAATAAACGAAGTATTAGATAATATAAACTATTTGAATATATAATTATAAGGAAGGAAGTATAATACATGAAAATTTTTACAAATAAGAATTTAATACAAAAGCTTATAATTATATTTGTGTGCATATTTTTATTAGAATTTTGCATAGCTACTCCAAAAGTACAAGCAGTAGGAGGAAAGCTATTTGCACCAGTTAAATTATTTGCAACGGCAATAGGAGATATTATGGCATCAACTGTGCAATTATTAATAACTGGGAAATGGGTGTCAGCAACGGATGACAACACGGGAGAGGTCGTCGGAGGCAATGCAGATGGTTTCTGGAAGAAAAAAATAGATTTTCCAATAATTCAGATAAGTCCAGAGCTAATATTTGCAAATAAAATAGAACTTCTAAATATTGACTTTATAAGTGCAGCAGATGATGATCACGAATACATAATAGAAGATGATGATCATATAATAAAAGATTTGAGAGTTATTATTTCAAGCTGGTATGTTACTTTAAGAACAATAGCAATAGTAGGCTCATTATCTGTTTTGCTTTACATTGGAATCAGAATCATGATGTCAAGCACAGCAGGAGGTAAATCAAAATATAAGCAAATGCTTACAGATTGGATAATTGCGTTCTGTATATTATTATTTATGCACTATATTATGGCTGCAACTGTTAATATTGTAAATAAAATAGATGAACTACTAGGGGACGCAACAGATGTAACAGTAGGGGTTAGTTTGCAGCCAGAACATGGAAATGTAAAATATAAACCATTAGATCTTACTGATGAAAAAATAGGAACTTATCTTGATGATGTTCCTAGAGATGAAAAAACATTTAGTGGAGATGTTTTACTTGATGTAGTTGAACCTCATGGGCAGGTTTCTATTTATGATGATTCTTCATATCCACAAAAAACTCAAATAACAATATCAGAAGCAATGAATAAACAATTTATCGACTGGGATGGACCTTATAAAAGAAATGATGATGGAACAGAAGAATATGATGAATATTTTAATACAGGTACAATGGTATATTATTATAAATTTACAGATGAATATTTACAACATTTTAAGATTAGTAGTGATAGTCAAGAAGGAATAGCAAAATTAACGGTTGTAATGGAAATAGTAAATGATACAGTATTAAATGCAAATATAACTACTAATAATTCTAATGTATTTACAAATGTAAATAGTTTGAATGGAGAACTTAATAATACAACACAGGAATTTAATGATAAAACAACAGAAATTGTTTCATCACAAATCAAAGTTGAACCATATAAAGGAAATTTAAGCATTGTTAGATTTCCAACAGGAGATAATAAAACTGCTCTTATTTCAAACTACTCTACACAAGCAGGAGATGGCTCAAAAATACTATACTTCATAAACTATGCAAGGTTATATGTAAACGCAGAAAATACATATACTGCATTTGGTTATTTAATACTATATTTGATACTTATAGTATTTGTTGTGATGTTTACATTAAGGTATATGAAGAGGGTAATATATGTAGCATTTTTAACACTAATGGCCCCATTAGTTGCTTTGACATACCCAATAGATAAATTAAAAGATGGAAAAGCACAAGCATTTAATATGTGGTTTAGAGAATACATATTCAATGTAATGATACAACCATTCCATTTACTAATATATACAATATTAGTAGGAAGTGCACTAGAATTTGCAAGTCAATATATGATATATGCAATAATAGCAATGGCATTCATAGTACCAGCAGAAAACCTATTGCGTAGTTTCTTCGGATTTGATAAAGCAGGAACATTGACTGCCGCAGGAAGCTTTGCAGGGGGAGCATTATTCTCATCTGTACTTAATAAAATAAATAGACCAAAGCCAGGAGGAAAAGGTGGCTCTGGTTCAAATGAAGAAAAATCAGCAGGAACAAGAAAACCAGGAGAAGCAAAATTAAATCCAAGAGATATTTTAATGGATAGAATGGCAGACCAAACTCCAATAAATGGAACAAATGAAGTAAATGTAGCAAATAGAACAAATAGGGCAAATGGAGGCAGTGCAGATTCTGGAGGTGATAATGGTGGATCTGCTGAAAGCAGAACAGGAACACAGGGAAATCCACCAAATGGTACTCAAGGTTATGATTCAAATGAAGATGAGGCAACAGAGACTAAAAAACTAACAGATCCAGTATTCAAACGTGGAGATAAATGGGCTCTTGCAAAAAAAGATCTCTCACAAAGATTATCTAATGTTGCCTATTCTAAATATTATAAAACAAAATCAACTCTAAGAAATAAAGCGAAAACTTTACCAAGAATGGCTAGAAGAATAGCAGTTGGAGGAACTGTAGGAGGAGGACTTGCATTAGCAGGACTTGC
>CANQMI010000081.1 GCA_947624905.1 uncultured Clostridia bacterium | reverse complement strand
GTCTCTGTTAATACTTTTTTGCAGTCCATCATTCCTGCACCTGTTTTTTCTCTTAACTCTTTAACTAAACTTGCAGTAATCATTTTTTATCTCTCCTTTACTTGTTTTCTAACATTTATTTTTTATATGTTAAAAATTATTCTTCTTGTGCTTGTTCTTTTTTTGTTTCTACAGCTTCCTCTTTTGCTGGTTCTTCAGCAGTTTTCTTTGTCTTTTCTTCTTTTTTAGGTTCTTCTTTTACTTCTTCTACTTCTTCCATTTGTTCATCTAATGAAAGAACTTCACCTTGTTTTCCTTCTATTACCGCATTAGCCATAACTGTTGCAATAAGTTTAACTGAACGTATTGCATCATCATTTCCTGGTATTGGATAGTTTATATCTTCTGGGCTACAGTTTGTATCAACTAATCCAACTATTGGTATTCTTAATTTTTTAGCTTCAAGTATAGCTGTTCTTTCTTTTTTAGGATCAACTATAAATATAACTCCTGGTAACTTTTCCATATCTTTAATTCCACCAAGGTTCTTTTGTAGTTTTTCCATTTCTTTCTTTAAACCTATAACTTCTTTTTTAGGCAATACATCAAAAGTTCCATCTTCTTGCATTGTTTCTAATCTTTTAAGTCTTTCAACTCTCTTTTTGATAGTTTCGAAGTTTGTTAACATTCCTCCTAACCATCTTTGATCTACATAGAACATTCCACAAGAAATTGCTGCTTCTTTCATACATTCTTGTGCTTGTTTTTTAGTTCCTACAAATAGAACTGATTCGCCTTCTTCTACTTTTTCTTTAATAAAGCTATAAGCTTCATCAATTTTTTTAGATGTCTTTTGTAAGTCGATAATGTGGATACCATTTCTAGCTTGGTAGATATATTCTGCCATTTTAGGATCCCATCTTCTTGTTTGATGTCCGAAATGAACACCTGCTTCAAGTAATTGTTTCATTGCAACTACTGCCATAATTTTTTCCTCCTTTTAGTTTTAACATCCATAAGATTTCAAACACCTATAAAGACCCTTTTAGGCACTTTTTATAGACTAGTCCTATGTGTCTAATTTATAACCTTATAAATTATAACACAGAGTATGCAGTAAAATCAAGTGTTTTTTAAAATTTTCTGCTTTATTTAGCTTTCTTGATCTTCAGAAGATTTTTTTGTTTCATATCTTTAGTTTTTCTTAGTCGGCCTCTAATAATATGAGTTTTTATTATTCATTTTGTTTCAAGCATATTTTTTCAACTCCTTCATATCATCTAAGTAGACTAATAGATTTTATGGAGGTTTATATGTATTCTAAAAAAATATTATTTTTTATATTATTTATAATCTTGATTTGCTTTTATTTTAATTGTTCTTATGCTACTACACTAGTTCCATATATTTGGTCTGATACATCTAATATTAATTTATTAGAAACTACATCAGAAAATAATCTTGATTTAGCTCTTGAATCTGGCGGTGCTATACTTATAGAACAAAAAACGGGTACTATCCTCTACCAGCATAATGCTCACGAAGCTTTTAGGCCAGCAAGTGTTACAAAAGTTATGTCTCTTCTTTTAATCATGGAGGCATTAGATAATCGGAGAAATTTCTCTTGACGATTCTGTTACTTGCTCAAGCAATGCCGCTTCTATGGGTGGTTCTCAAATTTGGCTTGAAGAGAATGAAACTTTGACGGTTGATGAAATGCTAAAAGCAATTTGCTTGAATTCTGCAAATGATTGTGTTGTTGCAATGGCTGAATTTATCGCAGGTTCAGAAGAGGAATTTGTAAATCGCATGAATAATAAAGCTAAAGACTTAGGCATGCTTGATACCGCATTTAAAAATTGTCATGGTCTTGATCAAGATGGGCACATTACTTCAAGTTATGATATTGCTTTGATGTCAAGGGAGCTTTTAAACAATCACCCAAGTATAACTAACTATACGGCAATATACATGGATAGTCTAAGAAACCGGCGAAACTTCTCTTGTAAATACAAATAAACTCGTTAGAAATTACAACGGCTGTACTGGACTAAAAACTGGCTCTACTTCTCTTGCTCTATATAACTTATCTGCAAGTGCAACTAGAGATGATTTATCATTAATTGCAGTAATTATGCACTCTCCTAGTTCTGATACTAGATTTGCTGAAGCCCAAAAATTACTTAACTATGGTTTTTCTAATTTTACAAATATATCTTTTGGACATCAAGGAGATACAGTTGGTACAGTTACTGTAAACAAGGGTGTTAAAAATGTTATAAATGCTGTGCTTCAAGAAGATGCTTCTCTTTTCATACAAAAATCTAAATCAAGTCAAGTTGTTCAAAATATTACTTTCAATGAAAAAATAAATGCTCCAATTAATCAAGGTGATGTAATTGGAACTGCTACATATTCTCTTGATGATCAAGTTGTCAAAAGTGTAAACATTGTTGCTGATGAGACTGTTAAAAAACTAAATTTAATCAATATGACAACTAACCTATATGATACTTGGTTCAATTTAGTGCGATAATATTTAAAATTCATGGGGAGATAAAATTAATAATCAAAATTGATTTGTTTAACCAATAAAAAATGCAGTTAGCTATTGCTAGCTGCATAAAAAAATCCCCCACATTAGCCGTAGTTCTTAGAGAAATTTTATGGACCTGTATATATACAGGTGGGTGCTTACCTAAATACTTGTGGGTTTCTTGCTATCATTTTGTGCAAGCTTACACGCCATATTCAGAGAATCGGCTCCCTTATCCATTGGTTTGTAGGTTCTAAAATTTCTTTAT
>CANQMI010000080.1 GCA_947624905.1 uncultured Clostridia bacterium | reverse complement strand
TAAAAAAAGCAGAAGCGGAGATCAAGGCTAATAAGCAAAAGGCTGATTTAGAATTTGAAAATGCTGAAAAAGAAATAGAGAAGGCAAAACAGGAATTAGCAAAAGGGGAAAAAGAACTAAACAAAAATAAAAAAAATTTTGAAAACAAAATAACAGATGCAGAAAAAGAACTTCAAGATGCGAGAGAAAAAATAAAAGATATAGAAAAGCCAACTTGGTATGTTTTAGATAGAGATTCTAATGCTGGATATGTAAGCTTTATTCAAGATACAGACAGTATTGCAAACATAGGAAGAGTATTTCCAGTTGTGTTTTTCATAGTTGCAACACTAATTTCTTTAACATCTATGACAAGAATGGTAGAAGAACAGAGAGTTCAAATAGGAACTCTAAAGGCACTTGGATATAATAGAAAACAGATAACACGGAAAATATGTAATATATGCAGGTCTTGCATGTATAGTTGGTGGAATATTAGGAATGAGTATAGGTTTTGTTATACTTCCTAAGATTATTTGGCTAATGTATGGCATGATGTATGAGCTTCTTGATATTGAAATTGAGTTCAATTTGTTATTTGGTGGACTAGGTTTAATTTTGATAAGCGTATGTATTTTAGGGGCAACGATTTATACAGTATTCAAGGCACTTAGCTATCAACCTGCAGTGCTTATGAGACCTAAAGCTCCAAAATCTGGAAATAGAGTACTTTTAGAAAGAATTCCATTTATCTGGAAAAGACTAAACTTTAGTAAAAAAGTTACTGTGAGAAATTTGTTTAGATATAAGAAAAGATTTTGCATGACTATAGTAGGAATACTTGGATGCACATCTTTAATTCTAGCAGGATTTGGATTAAAGGATTCTGTAACGCAAATGATTCCTAACCAGTTTGATAATGTATTTGTATACGACATTCAAATTACTTTAAAGGAGGATTTAGAAGAAAGCGAAAAAGATAAGCTCATAGATGAATTAAAATCAGAGGAGCAAATAGAAAAAATAGCAAAAACACATATGACATCTGGAACAGTATATAATGGAGATAATTCTGAGGATGTACAAATAATCACACCAGAAACTCAAGATGAACTTGATGGAATTATAAATATAAATGATGTAAAAACAAAAGACAAAATAGTTATTCAAGATGATGTAATATATTTGACGGATAAAGCGGCACAACTTTTAGGAGTGCATCAAGGAGACAAAATAATCTTGAAAGATAATGATGAAAATGAGTCTGAAGTAGAAATCTCAAATATTGTAGAAAACTATGTACAACATTATGTATTTATGACAAAAGCAACTTACGAAAAATTATATAATGAGAATTATGAAACGAATGTAATACTAACAAAAAATATAGAATTATCTCAAGAAGAAACAGATAAACTTGTGAGCAAAATAATGAATAAATCACAAGTTGCATCTGTTAGCAATATTGCTTCATTAGTTGAGACAATAGAAGATATGATGAATCTTTTAAACTATGTTGTTGTGGTACTTATTGTATCAGCTGGACTCCTTGCATTTGTAGTTTTATATAATTTGGCTAATGTAAATATTAGTGAAAGAAAAAGAGAACTTGCGACAATAAAAGTATTAGGATTTTATGATCAAGAAGTATATAATTATGTGGCAAAAGAGACTGTTATTCTAACAATAATTGGAATAATATTGGGATTAGTCTTTGGATATTTCTTGAATTATTATATAATGGAAACTTGCGAAATAAATATGCTAAGATTTCCAAAGATTATAAATGGAATAAGTTATGTTTATGCAATACTTATTACAGTTATTTTTACGGTAATCGTAAATATTTCAACATATTTTTCACTCAAAAAAATAGACATGATAGAAAGCTTGAAGAGTGTTGAATAATTTATAGTGTGAAAACCTAAAAATCTATTTACACAATTCCTGATTTATTATATAATTATTCATATAAATAATATAAGGAGTTGATAGATGTGCCAAGTTTTGAAAATTTAAAGAAAACAGATTTCGAAATCTACGAAGCAATACAAAACGAACTCAAAAGACAACAAAATAAAATAGAATTAATCGCATCTGAAAATTTTGTGAGTAATTCTGTAATGGAAGCAATGGGAAGCTATATGACGAATAAATATGCAGAAGGATATCCAGCTTCAAGATATTACGGAGGATGCGAATACGTTGATGTCGCAGAAAATTTAGCAAGAGAAAGAGTTAAAAAACTCTTTGGGGCAGAACATGCTAATGTTCAACCTCATTCTGGAGCACAAGCAAATATGGCTGTATATTTTGCAGTTCTAGAAACAGGAGATACAGTCTTAGGAATGAATTTATCACACGGGGGACATCTAACACATGGAAGTCCTGTAAATGCGTCAGGAAAACTATATAATTTTGTACCTTATGGACTAGACAAAGAAACAGGCAGAATAGATTATGATGAATTAGAGAGATTAGCAATAGAGAATAAACCAAAACTTATACTTGCAGGTGCAAGTGCTTATCCAAGAGAGATAGACTTTGCAAGAATTAGAAAAATCGCAGATAAAGTAGGAAGTATTTTTATGGTAGACATGGCACATATCGCAGGACTTGTTGCAGCAGGTCTTCATCAAAATCCAGTAAAATATGCAGATATAGTAACATCTACAACACATAAGACACTTCGTGGACCCAGAGGAGGTTTAATACTTTGCAAAGAAGAATATGCTAAAAAAATAGATAAAGCAATATTCCCAGGAACACAGGGAGGACCTTTAATGCACGTTATTGCAGCAAAAGCAGTTTGCTTTGGCGAGGCATTGAAACCAGAATTTCAAGAATATCAAAAACAAATAGTAAAAAATGCAAAAGTATTGTCTGAAGAGCTTCTAAAATTAGGATTTGATTTAGTATCAGGAGGAACAGATAACCACCTAATACTAATGGATTTGAGAAGCAA
>CANQMI010000079.1 GCA_947624905.1 uncultured Clostridia bacterium | reverse complement strand
AATATAATTATAGCATGTTTTTTTCCAAAACTAAATTCTACTTTGACTTTTGCTAGAATTTACTTTTAAATTTAAGGTAGTAATACAAATACTGAATATTCACTTGATAAATATATGAAAACGTGATATATTATAACAGAAATCAAAAAAAGAGGTGCAAGTAAATGGGATTATTTAAAAAGATATTTGGAACCTATTCAGAAAAAGAAGTAAAAAGGGTTATGCCATTAGTAGATAAAATAAATAGTTTAGAAGAGAAAATTTCAAAACTTTCTGATGAAGAATTAAGAAATAAAACAGCAGATTTTAAAGTAAGAGTTCAAGATGGAGAGTCTTTAGATGAAATTCTTCCAGAAGCATTTGCAGTTGTTAGAGAAGGTGCAAAGAGAGTACTTGGTATGAGGCATTTTGATGTACAGCTAATTGGTGGTATTATTCTTCATCAAGGTAGAATTGCCGAAATGAAAACAGGTGAAGGAAAAACATTAGTTGCGACACTTCCTGCTTATTTAAATGCTTTAACAGGCAAAGGAGTTCATATAATTACTGTAAATGATTACTTAGCAAAACGTGATAGCGAATGGATGGGAAAATTATATAAATTTTTAGGATTAAGTGTAGGGCTTGTTATTAGTGGAATGATGCCAGAAGACAAACAAAGAGCATATGCTTCAGATATAATATATGGTACTAACAACGAGTTTGGATTTGATTATCTTAGAGATAATATGGTTATATACAAGAGTCAAGCAGTTCAGAGAGAGCTTAATTTTGCAATTGTAGATGAGATAGACAGTATTTTAATAGATGAAGCTAGAACACCACTTATCATATCTGGTAGAGCAGATAAATCTTCTGATTTATATAAACAAGCCAATGATTTTGTAAAAAGGCTTACTCCTAAAGTAATTGTTGAGGAAGACGTAAAAGATTTGAATCAGGCAGAAGACAACGAAAAATATGATTATATAGTAGATTTGAAGGCAAAATCAGCAGCACTTACTCAAAAAGGTATTAAAAAAGCAGAACAATACTTTAACATTGAAAACTTCAATGATTTAGACAATTCAGAGATTGTGCATCATGTTAACCAAAGTTTACGTGCTCATGGAATCATGAAAAAAGATATTGACTATATCGTAAAAGATGGAGAAGTTTTAATAGTAGATGAATTTACAGGAAGAATTATGTATGGAAGAAGATATAACAATGGATTACATCAAGCAATAGAAGCAAAAGAAAATGTAAAAATTGCGGATGAATCTAAAACTTTAGCAACTATAACTTTCCAAAATTATTTCAGAATGTATAATAAATTATCTGGAATGACAGGTACAGCAATGACAGAAGAAGAGGAATTTAGAGAGATTTATAACCTTGATGTTATAAGCATACCAACTAATAAGCCAATGATAAGAATTGATCAAAATGATGTAATATATAAAAACGAAAATGCAAAATTTAGAGCAATAGTAGAAGATATCAAGGAAAGCCATGCTAAAGGACAACCTGTTTTGGTAGGAACAATTTCTATTGAAAAATCTGAAAAATTAAGCAATATTTTGAAGAGAGAGGGTATTCCACACGAAGTATTAAATGCTAAATACCATGAAAAAGAGGCTGAAATAATTGCGCAAGCTGGTAAATATGGAGCAGTAACTATAGCAACAAATATGGCTGGACGTGGTACAGATATTATGCTAGGAGGAAATTCTGAATTCTTAGCACTTCAAGAGATGAGAAAAAGAAAAGTTCCAGAAGAGTTAATTGAACAAGCAACTACATTTAATGAAACAGATGATCCTGATATTTTGCAATCAAGAAAAGATTTCAAAGAGTTAAAAGCAAAATATGATGAATCTATAAAAGAAGAAAAAGAGAAAGTAATTGCTGCAGGTGGATTAAAGATTATAGGAACAGAAAGACATGAATCAAGAAGAATTGATAACCAGTTAAGAGGTAGAAGTGGACGTCAAGGAGATAATGGTGAATCAAGATTTTATATTGGTCTTGATGATGATTTAATGAAAATATTCGGCGGAGATATGATAACAAGTGTTTATGATACACTTGGTGCTGATGAAAATATCCCAATACAATCTAAAATAATTTCTAATGCGGTAGAAAGAGCTCAAAAGAGAGTAGAAGGAAGAAACTTTAGCATTCGTAAGAATGTACTTCAATATGATGATGTTATGAATGTACAAAGAGAGATTATATATAAACAGAGAAAAGAAGTACTTGATGGAGAAAATCTAAAAAATAATATAACTTCTATGATCAAGAGTGTAGCAGAGGAAATTACATCAATGTATTCTCATCAAGATGGTGGAAATCAAGAGGCTTTAGTTCAAGAGGTTAATAATATATTTGGAATAGATATAGCAAATAAAGTTAATGAATTACATGGAGAAGATTTATCAAATTATATAGAAGAAAAGGCATTAGAAATATATGAAGACAAAGAAAAAGAAGTAGGAGCTGAGACTCTAAGAGAACTTGAAAGAGTTGTTATGCTCAAAGTTGTAGACCAAAAATGGATGGACCATATCGACAATATGGATGAACTTAAAGATGGTATAGGACTTAGAGCTTATGGACAAAGCAATCCTGTTGACAAATATAGAATCGAAGGATTTGATATGTTTGATGAAATGATTGCTAATATAAAAGTAGATGTTGTAAAATTAATCTTACATTTGCAGAAGAGAGAAGATATCAAGAGAAAACAAACAATTCAAATTACAAAGGTAGCACAAGAATCTTTAAACAGTATTAATTTTGAAAGCTCTACTGCTCCTCAAAAAACACAGAGTAACGAACCAAAAGTAAACACAACAGTTGTAAATAATGGCCCAAAGGTAGGAAGAAATGACCCTTGCCCATGTGGAAGTGGAAAAAAATACAAAAACTGTTGTGGAAAAAACGCATAAATAAAGGGTTTGCAGATTTTTGAAAAATGAAAAAATAGCAAAAAAAGACCAA
>CANQMI010000078.1 GCA_947624905.1 uncultured Clostridia bacterium | reverse complement strand
TTTTAACTTTCTATCTATTTTATATAATAACATATTTCTTATGTCAAGAATTATTTTTCGACAAAATACGACATTTGCGTACTGCACCCCAAAACGGTAGACAAAAGCCCCGTCCCTCTGTCTTTGTCTTTTAAAAAAACAAATCAGCCAGAGAAAAATCTCTAGCTGATTTATATATATTTAGAAAGGAAAGCGATTTAATGTATTTTCTATTTGTGCAATTATATTTTCCCTTGTGATCTATTTGATAGATAAGTTTTACTTTGATAATTTATATACATTACTTGTAGCATCCCACGTAGCTGATACACCTTCGTATAAGCAGACTACTGGGCGTAGGCCAATATTTGAAAAGCGCGCATCTGGGTCGATGTTTCCTAAGTAATGTATAGATCTAATACCCGTTGGTTCATACGGTGGCCCCTCTTGACCGAAAATATACCAAGCTATCCCCTCCGTGAGAGGTAGTTTTACCGCTAGGAGATGATAACCAATATCCTAAGCAATAGTTGTCACCATCAAAGTTATATCCATCAGAATGTGGAGCCCACAATGTGCTCTGATTATAAGACGCTAAATATAGCGTTACGTTGCAAACTGTATTACTTAAATCATCGCTAGAGGCACGCCACGAATATCCGTAGGAAGATGTTGTCAAAACGATGGTCCTACCGAAGAGATGTGGCATCATCCAAACTGTTTATCAACATTTCTATTGTAGGTCCTCCAATAGCATATTGTCCAAATTTCTTTGAATCTATAAATGATGTCCAGTTATTTGTATTTAATAAGCTACCACAAGCTTTGGAATTTGCATTGCTAAAACTACTTGGTTTAACTTGCCTTGACCAGAATAGATATTCTATATCACTTGAACTTGTACCTGTTCCACTTACTCCCCAACAATATTTTTCGTAAAAGCCTCTGCTTCGAGTCATACCTGCTTTATAGCTCGCGCTTGGAAATAATATAGCGGTATTTGATACATAATCATCTGGGATTATAAATATCCTTTTTGCTGTTGTATCATTATAGAATATCCTCCAGTCATAGTCATTTGGATTTCCATCTGTATCTACATCATAATCTACATATTTTCCATAATCTTCAGCTGCTACTACTTCTGTCATTGGTGAAGTTACTGTTACTGTACATGTTGCACTTGCTCCTCCTCCATCTGCTGCCGTTGCTGTGATTACTGTTGTTCCTGCTGATAGTGCTGTTACTGTTCCGTTTGATACTGATGCAACTCCTGGCACACTGCTTGTCCAGTTTACTGCTTTGTTTCCTGCTCCTGCTGGTCCTACTGTTGCCGTTATCGTTCCTGTTTTATTTGTCGTTGTAGTTAATGCCATTGTTGTTGGATTTAATACTATGCTTGTTACTAGCTGTTGTCTAGCTACTGTTTTTGTGTTTGTTGATATATTTCCTGAATTATCTTCTGTTGTTACTTTTATTGTATATGAACCTACTTGGCTTAGTGTTATTTGTGTTGCACTTGTTATTGAGCCTGATGTTCCTCCAGGTCCTTCTATTGTATATGTTGTAGTATTGATTCCTGTTGGGAACGCTCCTTGTTCTACTCCTGGTGTTAGTGTTACTGTTATGTCTGATGTGTAGTTTGTATTGTCGCTCGTTGTTCCTGATATTGATATTCCTGGTTGTGTTGGTGCTGTTGTGTCTATCCTTATTGTGTCTGCTTGTGTTGATTGTTTCTCATTTGTTGCTTTGTCTATTGCTTTTACTTTTATTGTATAGTCTCCTTCTGGTAATCCTTCAAATGTATGTGTCTTGCTTATTGAGGCTCCCTCTGTTGTTATTGCTGGCTCTGTTCCTTCCCAACTTGTTCCTCCATTTTTACTGTATTGTATCTCTTGTAGTCCACTCTTCTCTGTTGGCTTAGCCTGATCTATCATATCTGATGCTGTTGCTGTTATCTTGATGTTTGTTTGTTTTCCAGTTGTTGCATTTACTTCTTTTACTGCTTTATATGTTGGTACATTTGGTAATACTTTATCTATGTTTGTTACGTTTCCTGTTGCTGTTGCTCCTGTTTGATTATTCTTATCTTTTAGCCTTGCGTATATTGAGCCATTTGTCTCCATCTTTGGTTTACTACTGTCTGAATAGTCTGTCCATTTTGTTGTTGCTTCAGTTGGGTTTCCTTTTGTCCATTCAAGCTTATATCCATTGTTTGTTTCTGTTGATGTTATTGTTACTTCTACATCTCCGTTTGTCCATGGTTTTTGACTTGGATCTGGGTTATAACTAAACTGTATTACTCCTCCTTGGTCTTTGTCTTTTGTTCCTCCTGGTACTGTTCCTGTTATTAATTCTTCTCCTTCTATTATCTTCGTTTTTGTATTTTCTGCATGGTCTTCTGCTATTATTGTTATCTTGTGGCCTACTCCTTGGGTTAATCCTTCAAATGTATATTCTGGAGTTGCTGGTTTATCTCCTTGAATATTTGTTTCTATTACTTTTGTTTCTGTTTTGTCTGTTCCTACTTCTGTTATTGTCATTGTTATTTGTTTGATTCCACTTTGTTCTCCTGTATGTGCCCCATCTGGTGTTCCATCTGTTGCATTGACCTTTACTGTTATGCTATTTGTTGTTTTAGCTGTTATTGTTGCTCCTGGTTCATCTGGGTCTACTCTATCTATGTTCTTGATCTCTTGACTTGCTGTCACTGATGTGTCTCCTAGTTCATTTTTTACTCTTGCATATATTGATCCATTTGTCTCCATCTCTGGTTTGCTATCTTCTTTGTACTCTGTCCAGCCTGTCTTTGCTCCCTCATCTTTTGTATACTGTATTTTGTAGTTCTTGAGCTCTGCTGCTACATCTTCTCTTAATTTAATATTTATCTTGACTTTTCCGCTTGTCCATGTTTCTGGGTCTGGCTCTATTATTATTGCTGCTTCTTCTATCTCTGGTAATGGCTCAAAACCTTCTTCTCCTAGTTTTCCTACATATTTTACTTCTTCCTCTGTTACATCAAAGACATAGCCTTCTTTTGTTACTACCC
>CANQMI010000077.1 GCA_947624905.1 uncultured Clostridia bacterium | reverse complement strand
TCGCTTTAATCTTGATCATAATAGTTTCAAGAAGATTTATAATCCTTACTAATTTAATTAATAAAGCTGATAAAGCACAGACTTCTACAAATTATTATATAAAATCTGAGAGTTATTTAAATGGAAAAATTGTTATTTCAGAAGAATATAATAAAGATAAAACTTCACTAAACAAGCTAAAGATATATTATATAGATAATTCCTCAAAAAATATTAAATATATTACTTATAAAAATGACATTGATGAATTATATTTAACAAATAATCCTAATCAAAATAGTAAATCAATTATGGAAAAAGAGTTACTCGTAAGTTTCCTAAATTATTCTTTAATTTTTAAAACTCCTTTTGACAAGCTATCTTTTTCATTAACTAACACTATTCAGAATGTTACTCTTGATGGTAAGGATTGTTATTTAATAAAAATTCAAAATACAGAAAAATTTATTGATGCTGAAACTGGATTAGTCATTAAATTTATTGATAACAATAAAAATGAAGTAATCGACTATCACTATGAGTTCAACACAGTCACAGATCAAGATGTTGCAAGGCCTGATACTTCAGGTTATGTCTCTATAGATTAAAACAAAAGCCAAATAATTTTTCAAGTACTAGTAAATATTATCGAGGTGTAATATATGAAATTTTCAGATATAATTAGAAAAAGAATAAAATATTATTTAGCTGAAAAAAACATGAATATCTGGTCATTATGCAAAATAACAGGCATACCTTGTTCTACATTATCAACATTTATGAACTGCAGAACGAAATTAATCAAACTAGATACATTACTACTTATTTGCAGACGGTTTTGATATTACTTTGGGAGAGTTTTTCAGTGATACTTCATTTGATAGACTATATCAAAGTAAAATCAAAATCTAATATCACGCTTTCCAGTAGGAAATATATATTCAGAAAAGAGGTAATATATTTTTATATTACCTCTTCTTCTTTTATTACATAATTTTTAAAATTATATATTTTGATTTTTATTTATTTGTTACTTCTTCAAGTTTTAGAAGTGCTTCCCATCTTTCATCCAATTCTTTTTGGAATTCTTCTATCATCCATTCATTTCCAGGTTTAAACATGTGTTTAAATCTTCTTTGTGGCTTCAAGAATTCTTCGATAGGTAATTTCTTAGCTGGTTTGTATGTTATTTTATATTTGCCATTTTCTACTTCATATAAAGGCCAATAGCAAGTATCTACTGCTAATTTATTTATTTGCATTAAATCATCTGTTGGATATCCCCATCCTCTTGGACAAGGTGCAAGTACGTTCAAAAATGCTGGTCCTTCTGTGTAAATTGCTTTTTCTGCTTTTTCATATAAGTCTTTAAAGTTAGCTGTAGCAATTGTTTGTGCAACATAAGGAAGGTGATGGCTTGACATTACTTCTGTCAAATCTTTTCTAACTTGCATTTTTCCTGGTATTTTTGTTCCAGCAGGTGATGTTGTTGTATCTGCAAAATGTGGAGTTGCTGAAGAACGTTGTATACCTGTGTTCATGTATGCACCATTATCATAGCATACATATACCATATCGTGTCCTCTTTCCATTGCTCCTGATAAGCTTTGAAGACCTATATCATAAGTTCCTCCGTCTCCTCCGAAAGCAATAAATTTTGTATGTTCATCTTCTGGTAATTTTCCTTGTTTCTTTAATGATCTATATGCAGCTTCTACTCCTGATAGAGTTGCTCCTGCGCACTCAAATGCAGTATGTATAAAAGAATCTGTCCAAGCTGTATATGGATACATGAATGTAGAAACTTCCATACATCCTGTTGCATTACATATTACTGCATGATCATCTGGATGTAAAGCTCTTAATACCATACGAGCTACTGGTGGAGCACCACATCCTGCACACATTCTGTGCCCTGCCATAAATCTTGAAGGTTTATTTGCTACTATTTCTTTAACATTATATGCCATATTATTTCTCCCTCCTTACTCCAAAGTATCTATATGGATTTCCTGTTTCTCCTGTTTTTGCAATTTCCATTAGGTCATTATATACTCCTTCTATATCATAAGAAGTTGTATCTCTTCCACCTATACCATATACATAGTTTACAACTGGTACTTGTTTTTTATTTACATACATACTTGATGCAACATCTTCAAATAAAGCTCCTCCACAGGCATTCAAAGAATCTGATTTGTCTAAAACTGCAACAGCTTTCAAATGTGATAAAGCTTTTGCTATTTCTTCTGCTGGGAATGGTCTAAACATACGTAATTTTAAAAGACCTGCTTTTACTCCCTTTTCTCTTAAAGAATCAACTACAAATTTTGTTGTTCCTGCTGTTGAGTTCATGCAAACTATAGCGATTTCAGCATCATCTAATTTATATTCTTCAAAGAAAGAATATTTTCTTCCTGTTAATTTTTCAAAATCTTTTGCTACTTCTTCTATAACCTTTTTAGCATTTCTCATTGCAGTTGCTTGTTGATATTTATGTTCAAATAAGTAAGGCTGAACATCAAGTGGTCCAATTGCAATTGGTTCTTTTCTATTTAATAAATAATGTTCAGGTTTATACTTTCCAACAAATTCTTTTACTTTTTCATCTTCAACTAATTCTATATTTTCAATAGAATGTGAAGTTATAAATCCATCTTGGCATACCATAAGTGGTAATAAAACATCTTTGTGTTCTGCTATTCTGTGAGCCATAAGCAAATTATCATATGCCTCTTGGTTATTTTCAGAAAATAGCATTATCCAACCGCTATCTCTTACTCCCATTGCATCTGAATGGTCGTTATGTATGTTTAATGGTCCTGATACTGCACGATTTACAAGAGACATTACTATTGGTAATCTCAAGCTTGATGCAATATATATCATCTCCCACATTAGTGATAAACCGTTTGCAGATGTTGCTGTCATAGCTCTTGATCCAGCAGCTTCTGCTCCGATACATGCGCTCATCGCACTATGTTCACTTTCTACTGCAACAAATTCTGTATCAACTGAGCCATTACTTACAAATGTTGAAAAATATTGTGGTATTTCAGT
>CANQMI010000076.1 GCA_947624905.1 uncultured Clostridia bacterium | reverse complement strand
GTTTCAATTAATATTGGAACTCCTACAAAAAATGTTATATGATATTCTTTCAAATTTTGAGCAATATATCTTAATCCGTCAGGGAAAGTAGTTGTTATCCCTGAGCTTAGCATTATAAGTTGACCAGTTGAGCCAAACGTATGGTGAAATGGTAAAACTGCAAGATTTACATCTGTACTTCTGAAATCTTCTACTAACTGCATATCAGAAATATTTCTGGCAATATTATACTGTGAAAGCATTACAATTTTTGAAGTACTAGTAGTTCCAGAAGTAAATACAAGAGTTGCTAAAGCTTTTGGATCGATTTCATAATTTATAAACTCATGATTACCGTTTTCAAGTTCTTTTTTGCCTGTTTCAAGCATGTCTTTTGTAAATCTAGCGCCTTCTACTTTATCCATACAGATTAGCTCATTTAAATTTGTTTTTTCATCATTTTTTACTTTTTTTACTACTTGATCATATTTTTCTTCATAGATTACACAATCTACTTCACTTCTAATTAACGAATTAATTATCTCGATATCTGTCAATCCTTTATCTAAAGGTACTGCAACTATTCCTCCAAATAGCATTGCTAAATAAGATAAAACCCATTCATATCTGTTTTTCGAAAGTATAGCAATTCTTTTTCCTTTCAAGCCAATTGAAAATAATCCTGTTCCAAAATTATTTATATCTTCTAATAATTCTGCATAAGTAATATCTTGATATTTAACTTCTTGATCATTTTTTTCTTTTATTTTGAACGCAATATTATTTGAATATTTTTGTACAGAATACTCTATAATCTGCTTGATATTGTCAAAAACTGGATATTCAAAAAAGGTTTCATCTCTCATATTTGTTTCTCCTTTTGATCTAGTATTTATTACTAGACTATCATATATAAAATATCTTGTCAAGAAATTTTAAATTTTAAACAAATATTAATATTTAACTATTACATTGAAAAAATAGTATATTTTTGAAATTTTAGGAAATTACTATATTTAAATAAAGCGAAAAGCATTGCTTTTATTTTTAGAATGGAGGTTTTATTATGACAGACAAAGAATTATTATATGTTGAAGATGCTCTTGGCCATGAATGTTTTATGAAGACTTGCGCTAAAAAAGCTGCTTCACAAATTCAAGACGTAACTCTTTCAAGTTACATGACAGAGCTTGAACAAAAGCATCAAGAATTATTTAACAAATTTTTAAATTTACTTTAATAGAAATGGAGGTTTTTAAATGGAAGATAAAGATTTAATGGAATCAGAATTATTAGTCATCAAGGGTGTTTGTGATTTATATCTTCATGGCTCTATTGAGTCAACAACAGCAGAAGTTCATACAGCTTTTAAAGATGCCTTGAATACATCACTTGATATTCAAAACAAAATATATAATTTAATGGCTGAAAAAGGTTGGTATAAAACAGATACTGTAGAAGAACAAAAAATAAATACTGTTGAGCAAAAATTTGCAAATAAATAAGAAAAATATTAGAGTGCCCATATTTTAGGGCACTCTATTTTGTCACCTATGCTAAATTTTTCTGTGTTTAAGTTCATATTCCTCCCAAGGATGCGTAACTGCGGATTTAAATGTGTTTCTTTCTCCGCAGAAACTTGTCTCGTTAGGATATGGTGTACTTAACACTTTGTACACAGAAGGTGACTTAGGGGTTGACTTTTTTGTTTTTCTTTTAGCTTTACTTCTTTTTGCCATTGGTTAACCCTCCTATATATTTGCCATCGGCAATTTGTATATATTATATATTGTTTTTTATAATAATTCAAGTCATAAGAATTTCTATTCTAATTCAAATGCACCCGTGTATAATTGATAATATGTTCCTTTTTGTGCAATTAATTCGTCGTGGTCTCCTCTTTCAATAATCTTACCGTGGTCTAATACAATTATTGCTTTTGAATTTCTAACTGTTGAAAGTCTATGTGCTATTACAAATACAGTTCTTCCATCCATTAGTTTATCCATTCCGTCTTGTACTATTTTTTCAGTTCTTGTATCTATGCTTGATGTTGCCTCATCAAGTATCATTACTGGCGGATTATTTAATGCTGCCCTTGCAATTGAAAGTAATTGTCTCTGTCCTTGTGAAAGATTTGCTCCATCTCCTGATAAAAATGTATCATATCCATTTGGAAGTCTCATAATAAAATCATGTGCGTTTGCAAGTTTTGCAGCCTCAATGACTTCCTCATCAGTTGCTGTATCGTTTCCATATTTTATATTTTCTTTTATTGTACCTGTGAAAAGGTTTGTGTCTTGAAGTACCATTCCAAGTGAACGTCTTAAATCATCTTTTCTAATCTTATTTATATTTATTCCATCATATCTTATTTTTCCATCTTCAATGTCATAAAAACGATTCAAAAGATTCGTTATAGTAGTTTTTCCAGCACCTGTTGCTCCAACAAATGCTATCTTTTGACCTGGTTTTGCATATAGGCTTATATCGTGAAGTACTAATTTGTCTGGATCATATCCAAAATCTACATTTTTTAGTTCAATATGTCCCTTGACTTCCACATATTCTAGTCTTCCATCATGATGAGGATGTTTCCATGCCCATATACCTGTTCTCTTATCTGTTTCAGTCAAGACTCCATTTTCATATTTTGCATTTACTAAAGTTACATATCCATTATCTTGTTCTGGTTCTTGATCCATAAGTTCAAAAATTCTCTTTCCTCCGGCTAGTGCCATTATCACTGAATTTACTTGTTGTGAAATTTGTCCTATTGGTCTTGTAAATGTTTTACTTAATTGTAAGAAAGATACTATTAGTCCTATTGAAATATTTCCAATTCCATTTACAGCAAGTATTCCTCCAACTATTGCAACTAAAGAATATTGCAAATTTCCTAATGCAACTAACGTTGGCATCAATATATTTGCAAACTTATTTGCATTATATGCTTGTTCAAAAAGATCTTCATTGATTTTATCAAAATTTGCTTTTGCCCTATCTTCATAACAAAAAACTTTTACAACTTTTTGTCCATTAATCATTTCCTCAATGTATCCATTAACTTTACCAACTGCTTGTTGTTGTCTTATGAAATATTTAGAGCTCTTTCCTACTATTTTTTTAGTTATAAATAACATTATAAACAATGAAACAACTACAGTCATTGTCAAATAAATATTTGAAACAGCCATAGCAATAAATACTA
>CANQMI010000075.1 GCA_947624905.1 uncultured Clostridia bacterium | reverse complement strand
AGAAATTTGGAGGAACGAAAGATGAGAAACGCTAGAACGCTAGAGGCTCTACACACACACACACACACACACACACAGATAGTATATTAAAAGATATAAGTAATATAAGGACACACAGGACTTATACTTTTTAGAGTATGAGTTTTGTGTGTTTTTTTGTTATATAAAAAAAGAAGGAAAGGGAAGGAAAGATGAGAAAGGAAAGAGGAATCACACTAGTTGCATTAGTAATAACGGTCATAATAATGATCATATTATCGGTAATTGCAATAAGAGCAACATTGGGAGATCATGGACTAATAAGTATGTCAAAAGAAGCAGCAGAAAAGATGAGAATAGCAGAATATCAAGAAGATTTAACAGGAATAGGACTAAGTTTGACAGAACCAAAGATATTCCATGGACTAGCAGGAAGAGATTATCTTGAAGAATTCAAAAAGAAAGTAGATGCTTCAGAAGTATTCAAGGGAAAGAGATCAACAGACATAATAGAGGGAGACGAAGAAGGAGAAGATAAACTAAGGGTAGTAACAAAAGAAGGCTATGTATTTGATATAACAGAGGAAGAAGTAAAATATGTAGGTCAGGTAGGCGAAGAAGGTCTTGAGCCATTACCAGATATAGAAGTAGGAGCAATAATAATAGAGCCAGACCCAACAGCATGGACAAGCGAAAAAGTAACAGTAAGCATCAAATTAAAAGAAGAGGTAGCAGCAGAGCTCAAGAACTATAAAATACAATATACAAAAGACCAAGAAGCAAAGACAGGTTGGACAGACTACAAAGAAGATAACAAACCAGAGATGGAGACAAATGGAACAATATATGCAAGAATAAAAAATAATCTAGGAGAAACTTCATATACAGCAAGCCAAGGAATAAACAATATAGATAGAGTAAAACCAAATGAGCCAGGAGTAGAAATAATAGGAACAACATCAAACAGTATAACAGTAAGAATAACCGCTATAGACGGAACCCCAGGAGAAGGACATACAGGAGAAGAAAGCGGAATATGGAAAGTAAAAATTAGCACAGAAGGAAAGATGATAGAAGGAGAAGTAAAAACTAAGACAGAAGAAAAAGAGATATCAACAAAAGAAGAACTAACAGAAAAAGGAAAAAAAGAGGAAATAGAATACACAATAGAAGGACTAGCACAAAGTGAAAAATATAATATCAAAGTAACAGCAATAGATAAAGCAGAAAATGAAAGTCAAGGAACAGGAACAGGAATAGAAGGAACAACAGACACAGTACCAGGAGGAACAAAAGACCAAGGAGGAGTAATACAATTTAGTTATAACCCAGATCCAAGTGAGAAACCATGGACAAACAGAGATGTAGAAGTAATGATAACATCAGCAGAGACAAACAATGGCTATAGACTTGAATGGACAAAAGAAACACCAACAGAAACAACAAAATGGACAGAGTACAAAGAAGATAGCAAACCAAAGATGGAGACAAATGGCTCAATATATGCAAGGCTAAAAGATAAAAAAGATCAAACAGGAGCAACAGCAACAGGAAACGTAACAAACATAGATAAAGTATTACCAAATGAACCAACATATACAGCAGTAAAAGAAGTAAACAAAACAACTAGAAAACAAACAAATATCAAGATAACAGCAACAGCATCAGATATGATAGATCAGGCTAAACCAACAGAGAAGAGTGGACTACAAGAGATACAATATAGTATAACTGGAGGAACAAGCTGGGAAGGAAAAGAATCAGCAATAACAACAGAGGGAGGCTCAATAAGCACAGCACATACATTTGAAGGATTACCAGAAGGAGACTATACAATAAAAGTAAAAGCAATAGACAAAGCAACAAATGAGAAAGAATCAACACAAGCAGACAAAATAATAATAGACACAACAGAACCAACAAAACCAGGAATATCAATATCAGGAACAACGAGCGACAATACAAACTACACATCAGACATAGTAGTAACACTAACACCAGGAGTAGAACAAGGAGCGTTCCCAACAGGAATCAAGGGTACAACATATACAATAACAGGTCCTGGGGGAACATCAGGCTCAATAACAAGTGCAACACAAATAACGCTAAGCCAAATAGGTTCATATACAATAACAGTAACAACAGAAGACAACTCAGGAAACATATCAACAGAAACAAAAACAGTAACAAGACAAGGAACACCACCAACAATAGAGGCATCAGCAGATAGAGGATATTCAAATGGAGTACACTCAATAACAATAACAGCAACAGGAAGTGACACAGAAGGAGGAATATTAAGTTATAAATTGAGCTATGGACCGACTGTAGCATATGGCACTACACAAGAACAAGTAGCAACAGCTGGACAAAAAGTTACATTCACAATAAATACAGGATTAGAAATGTCAACAGAATATTTTTATAAAGTAGAAGTTACAGATTCAGATAAATTAGCAGCGACAACTCCAGCAACAGGCACTGTAAAAACATATTGTGTTGGTAGCTGGTGTGATGGCGGTACAAAAACATCTCAGACATGTACAGAATGTAAGGGCTCAAAACAGGTTCGAGATTATGAAAATGACCGTGACTATACGTGCAACTGGTGTAATGGAACTAAACAAGAGTATTACACTTGTTGGTATTGCAATGGAAAAGGAACTTATGAAAAGCAGACTGGTCTAAGCACTTATGAGACTGTAACGTGTGAATGGTGTAAAGGTCGTGGATCGTACTGGACGACGTGTCATGTATGCAATCGGTCGTGGCTACGAAACGCGAGAAGCATATAAAACGTGTCCTACATGCGATGGCACTGGTACGACATATAAGGACACACCATGTACTCATAAACAATATCAAGGCCATTATTATTGTACACATACAGGAGAAGTTGCAAATGAACTTCATGATGATTAAATCGCTTTCCTTTCTATATATATATATATAAATCAGTCAGAGATTTTTCTCTGGCTGATTTGCTATAGAGAAATACCACACGAAGCTATATTCACATTTTAAAATTATACAATTAGAATAAAAATACAGATACCAAAAAAAACCATAAAAATTTTTAAAAAAAGTATTGACTTTAGACAACTAATTATGTTATTATAATATTACACTGATGAAAACAGATAAAACATATTAAAAAGTGTATATATTTTTGGTATACAAACTAGTAATATTCAAGGTAAAACATAATAAAAAGCAACAAATAATTACTGGTTTTTCTTTTGCCCAAAAAAATATTAAAAATTTTTTCAAAAAGGTGTTGACATTTGTTTTTAGAAAGTGTATAATTTATAAGTTCCACATTTCAAGGAACGAAAAAGTACATTGAAAAGTAAACAAAAAATCCTTTAAGAGAAACCAAGCGGGAGAGTACATTTCAAGAGAAATGTAT
>CANQMI010000074.1 GCA_947624905.1 uncultured Clostridia bacterium | reverse complement strand
GTATTGATTCTAAAATATCTTAATGATAAAATAACATCAAGCTTTCCTCGGAGGTGATGAACAATGAATTTAAATATTGCAATATGCGATGATGACACTAATGTTATAGAAGATATTAAGAATAAATTATTAGCATACAGAAATGATTATCAAATTGACACATTTGATTCCGGAATAAAATTATTAAAAAATCAAACCCAATATGATTTGATTTTCTTGGATATTGAAATGCCAGAAATGAATGGGATGGATGTTGCTTTAAAATTAAGGAAAATAAATTTTAAAGGACATTTGGTTTTTTTAACAAGCCATACAGAATTTATGCCCGAAGCTTTTAAAGTTAAGGCATTCAGATTTTTAAAAAAACCCATAAATGATGATGATTTTGAAGAAACTATAGTTGAATCTGAAAAAGAAATATTAAATAACAAAAAACTGGTTATACATTCTACAGATGGTATTAAACTTTTGTATTTGAATGATATAATATGTTTTGAAACAATTAAATGTTATACATACTTATATACAAAAAATGGAGATATTGAAACAAGAAAATCTTTGCATGATTGGATGGAAACTTTAGGTACAGAACATTTTATACAGGTACATAAATCTTTCGGAATAGCATTACGATATATTGATACAATTGAATCAAATTTTATTATTATGAAGTATACGGAGATGAAAGTACCAGTTTCCAGAAGAAAAATTTCAATTGTAAAAAAAGCATTTTTCGAATATGTGAAAAAATATGCTGTATTTACATAAAAAGGGGGTAATTATGAGTCATATATGTTTTACTGCCATCAGTTTTACAATAGAATTTATAAAGTTATTTTTAGTTACTGTAATATTTTTAAATATAAAACAATCCAAAAAAATATATTCCTATTTTATTATTTCAATGCTTTTTCTAATGCTAGGATGCGTGTTATTTGAAACATATGATTTCAGTTTATTATATGGAATATTGTCAATTGTTTTGTTATGCATTAATTCAAATGAAAAAAAACGAGTTGGATTTATTATTCTTTCTTATATTGGAATTAGTCTTGTCGACATGTTTTTTTCAATCGTCTGTATAACTATATTTCATATAAATAACCAAAAGTTAATTCAAAAAGATTTAATTGATATAGGAATCAATTCTTTTTCACTCATAATAATAATCATAATAAGTTTTATTTTTTTTAGAAAAAAAACAAATATAAATTTCAAGATAATAAAGAAGTATTTACCTATATATACTATAGGTGGATTGTCGTTGTCATTATACCTAACTTCTATTCAATTTATGGGATTAGGAGAGGAAATTAAAATATACAAATCTGGTTTAGTAATAGGACTAAGCTTAAGTAGTTTAGTGTTAATTATATTATGTGTATTATTGATACTAAACAGTAATGAAAATGAACACTTAAAAAAAATAGATATTATTAATCAACATTTACTTGATTCACAAAAGCAATATTATACAATGTTACTTGAAAAGGAGGATGAAACAAAAGCATTTCGGCACGATATCAGAAAACATTTATTTTGTTTACATGAGTTGTTTACGCAAAAAAACTACGATGAATTGGGACAATATTTAAAAGATTTAACAGATAATGTACAAGATTTATCACCAATAGTTCAAACTGGAAATAATTTAATAAATGCAATACTAAATGATATTATTAGAAAACATGCTAATATTCAAATATGCTGGACAGGTATGATACCTAATAGATTGCATCTTTCGTCATTGGATTTATGTACAATTTTTTATAATTTATTGTTAAATGCTGTAGAGGCTTTAGATAATGAAAATGATAAAGTAGTAAATGTAAAAATAAAATTTATGGAAACTGCAATGATGATTAGTATATCCAATTATTGTTCGAAGAATTTGTTAATGGAGAATGGGGAATTGATTTCAAATAAGGTAGAACAAGGGCATGGGTACGGAATAAAAAATGTAAAAAAATGTGTAGAGAAGAATGGAGGAACCTATATGGTTGAATTTGATAATAATTACTTTGTAACAGAAATCATTTTGCCGAAAATTTTGTAGAAACAAGTTATAAACGGTAGCAAAATCAATATGAACGGTATTGCCATAATAAACCGATATGTTAAGATGATAGCAGATACAGAATATTCAAATGTATCTGCTATATTTTGTTAATAAATTTTAAGACAGCAGGAGGTGATTTTCATGAGATGTCATTATAGATGGTTATGGTGGTTTTTTGGCAGATGATTAAAAGCGATTTATATAATATATGAATTTGCTTTCTAAACTCAAATTGTAATATTGTTATTTAGGAGTTGTGAATGTGCATACAAAAAGGAAAATAATATTTTATATATTGCTTATACTGATAATAACTTTATTATGTGGTTTTATTGTATTAATTAATTTGCATATTAATAAAAATGAATATACGAATTTAAACATACAGCAAAATACAACTGAAATAAGTAATCAAGTAAGTAATGAAGATTCGTCTTTTCTTGTGAATCTTACACAAGAAGATATTCAACAAAAAATCTTAATTGAAGAGGATTTGTGGATATATGTAGGACGACCAAATTGTCCTGATTGTCAACGCCTGTACCCTAATTTGATTGAATATTTAGAACAGGTACAAAAAAACATTTTTTACTTTAATACAAAAGTGAAAACAAGTAAAAAACAGGCAATGACTGAGTTTCTTGCAAATTATGATGTGACTGAAATTCCTACTATAATGCATTTTTATAAGGGGAAATTAAAAGAGTTATATGATATGCAGGAAAGTCAAGATATTGATGCATTTAAAGAGGATTTCAAAAAACAGAAAGAAAGGTGATTATCATGAACAAAACAGTAATAAAAAGAACAGTGGCAGTAGTACTCGCATTATTATTAACAGTTAATTCGTTAGCATCAGTATCGGCTGCTGAAACATATGAAAATAGCGTGAATGATACGGCTGATGCTATAACAGATGTAACAGGAATCAATGATGTAAATACGGATGTTTATTCAACGAAAGACAGTGCTCTGGTAGCTGACGGATATGAGATGCTATTAGATGTTCCTCAAAGCAGTAAGGAAGCCATACTTATGAGCGATGGAGTAGGTGAAGATATATATTTTCATTTGCCCAAAGATGCAAAAAATATGGAATCAGTCTTAACAGAAGACGGAACACTTGTTTACGATGATAATGAAAGTGATGTGTCATTTGGAATTCAACCACTACAAGTGACTGGAAATAACGAAGCAGTAATGGAAGGAGTTAGAACCACAATTGTTATTGACAACGATTCTGCACCTAAATCATATTCTTTTTCATATGATTTAAATGATGGTGAGAGAATTGTTTCTTCTGCCGAGTATTTAGGAGAAGAATATGATACGGGTGAACTATATATTGTTAATGAAGAAAATGAGATAATATATATTATTGACAAACCATGGGCAAAGGATGCAAATGGAAATAATCTCAACACATTCTATACAATTGATGGCA
>CANQMI010000073.1 GCA_947624905.1 uncultured Clostridia bacterium | reverse complement strand
TACTAATATATCGAGGGCTTAACCACAATCAAGGTTTAAAGTTCAGTTGAAGTTATCTATGCAATTTTCAGTGTACTGACGTACACGAAAATTTTTTGGTGACTATTACATAAGGGCAATACCTGTTCCCATGCCGAACACAGAAGTCAAGCCTTATGTGCCGAAGATACTTACGAATTTCTTTGTTGGGAAAATAGGTCGTCGCCAAATTTTTTTATTTATATTTAAATTTATAAACAGTATTTAATATGTATTGTATGAAAACCATCAAACAGTATATATCAAATACTGTTTATTTTTTATTTTAAAATTTTAA
Organism: uncultured Clostridia bacterium; assembly: GCA_947624905.1. Taxonomy (GTDB): domain Bacteria; phylum Bacillota; class Clostridia; order TANB77; family CAG-508; genus JAAWPK01. The sequence continues at coordinate 3,392 of CANQMI010000073.1, read as the reverse complement.
TAAAAAAATATAAAAATATTTTAAAAAAGTATTGCATTTTAATGAAAGTTATATTAAAATTTAAGTGAAGTGGAGAGAAGTGGTAAAAAGTGCCATGATGTGAATGGAGGTGAAACCAAGTGTTTATAGGCGAATATGAGCATTCTGTTGATGCAAAAGGAAGAGTAATAATGCCAGCAAAACTTCGTGAGGACATAGGTGAAAAATTCATTTTGACAAAAGGGTTAGATGGATGCTTATTTGCGTATTCACAAAAAGAATGGTTGAACTTCGAAGAAAAATTAAAAACACTTCCACTTACAAATAAAAATGCCAGAGACTTCGTGAGATTTTTCTTATCAGGAGCTATTGAATGTGAAATAGATAAGCAGGGAAGATTCTTGATTCCAGCTAATTTAAGAACATATGCGACTCTTGATAAAGAAATTGTAATACTTGGAGTAGGAACTAGAATAGAAATTTGGAACAGGGATGTATGGAACAAGAGCGGAGAGACTATTTCTGCTGATGAAATTGCAGAAAACATGGACAAATTATTAGGTATATAATCTTGAAAAAGTTTATATAAATGAACAAAAGATGGCTTTACAAATGAAAATCTTCAAGAAACAAAAGATAAAACCTTGAGTTACAAAAGATTGCATAACAAAAGATAAAATTTTAAAAGAATTTACAAACACAAAAGAAAAGATTTTGATATACGAAAGTTTTGTATAGCAACAAAAGAAAAAGTTAAAGTATACAAAAGATGTATAACAAAAGAAAATTTTATGATGTACAAAAGTTCTATGAAAACAAAAGATAGAATCCATCAAAAGATAAATAATATCAAGTATTAACAAAAAAGATACATAAGTCAAGACGTTACAGTTGGTATTTAAAATATTCTACCAACTGTAATGCTTTATATATTATATGTCTGTGATTGTGAGGAAAATTAATTTGGAATTCAAACATAAACCCGTGTTATTAGAAGAAGCAGTAAATGGATTAAACATCAAGAAAGATAATATATATGTTGATGGTACTCTTCGGTGGTGCAGGCCATAGTTTAGAAATTGCTAAAAAATTAGACAACACTGGACTTTTGATAGGAATAGACAGAGATAAGGATGCTTTGAATACAGCAAAAATAAAATTATCTAATTATTCTAACGTCAAATATATACATAGGAATCATGATGAAATAAAAGAAATACTTCAAGAGATGCAAATAGATGCAGTAAATCGGAATACTATTGGATTTAGGTGTATCATCATATCAAATAGATAATCAAGAACGTGGCTTTAGCTACATTCAAGAAGAAAGCACGCTTGATATGAGGATGGATCAAACTCAGAAGGTAACAGCAAGAGATATTTTAAATTCGTATTCAGAAGAAGAACTTTATAGAATAATAAAAGAATATGGAGAAGAAAGATTTGCATCAAGAATTGCAAGAAATATTTGCATATATAGAAAACAAAAAGAGATAGAACATGTAGGCGAACTTGTAGAAATAATAAGAAAATCTATACCAGCAAAATTTTCAAATGATGGCCATCCAGCAAAAAGAACTTTTCAAGCAATTAGAATAGCTGTAAATAATGAAATAGAGCCACTTTACCAGACAGTATTAGATGCAATTAATTGTTTGAAGTCAAGTGGAAGATTATGTGTAATAACTTTTCATTCATTGGAAGATAGAGCTGTAAAAAAAGCTTTTGAACAGGCATCACGGTAAATGTACTTGTCCAAAGGATCTTCCATATTGCGTATGTGGCGCAATTGAATTAGGAAAGATTATAACTAAAAAACCGATTATTCCAACAGAACAAGAGATAAAAGAAAATTCAAGAGCAAAAAGTGCTAAACTTCGTATTTTTGAGAGAAATTAACTAAGGAGGTGAAAAAGGTGGCATACAATAATAGTAGTAGATATCAGTATGAAACAAGCCCAAGAAAAATCAAGCCTGAATATGAACAAGTAAAAAAGAAATACCCTAAGAAAAGTACGGCTAGAAAAACTACTAGTAAGAAAAATACTGCTAGTAAGGCAAAAGTAAATACTAAAAAAGATACTAATACTATAAGTCAAGCTAAAATAATATTGTATGTTGCTATAGGTTTTGCAGTAGCCTTCGCTATCAGCTATAGGTATTCTATGATAGATAAAACATATTCAAATTTGCAGACATTAAAGAGTACACTTGCTGTAACACAAAAAGAAATTGCACAATTACAAGCAAATATGGAGAGCACATTGAATTTAAGTGATATAGAAAAACAAGCAGAAGAAAAATTAGGAATGAAGAAGCTAGGAACAGAGCAAATTGTATATGTAACTCTTCCAAAAAGTGATTATGTAGAAACAAGTTCAGAAGAGATAAAAGAAGAAGAAAAAAGTGATAATTGGTTTATAGAAATTATAAATAAAATAATGGAAACTTTAAGATAAAATTTAATGTAAAATATTTGCATAAAATCAAGCAAAAACATTGACTTTATGCCGTAAAGATGATAAAATATATAACGTTGATTTGTAGTTAAATCAACGTTATATTTTTATAAAAAATGGAGGTGAAATTTAAGTGCCAACTATTAATCAATTAGTAAGAAAAGGAAGACAATCTTCAAGAACAAAGTCAACTGCTCCTGCTCTACAACATGGATTTAACTCTAAAAAGAACACAACTACAGATAACAGATCTCCACAAAAAAGAGGTGTTTGTACAGTAGTAAAAACTGTTACTCCTAAGAAGCCAAACTCAGCATTAAGAAAAGTTGCCAGAGTTAGACTTTCAAATGGATATGAGGTTACATCTTATATACCAGGAATAGGACACAATCTACAAGAGCACAGTGTTGTTTTAATAAGAGGAGGAAGAGTAAAAGACTTACCAGGTGTTAGATACCATATTATAAGAGGAACACTTGATACTGCTGGTGTAAAAGATAGAATGCAAGGACGTTCTAAATATGGGGCTAAGAAACCTAAAAAATAATAAATTCAAAAAATAATCAGCATCTTACGTCGTTGCTCTTCGGTAAAAAATCCTCGATGTACAAAAAGTACGTCTCCAGTATTTTACCTTGAGCGCCTAGTAATACACTAATTCTTTTTTGAATTTAGAAATTTTAGTAGAATTTACTGATAGAAGTAAATTTACCAAAATTTTAAAAGTGCTAATAATACTTACTACATTTAAGAAGGTACTTAAATTTAGGATAGATTTATATAGCACTGACGGGAATTAAAATTTTCCGAGTAACTTTAGATATTTATATAAATATCTACGAAATTTTGATTAGAAAATATAATCTAATCATAGAGAAAAGGAGTGAAGAATAGTGCCAAGAAAAGGATATATAGCAAAAAGAGATGTTTTACCAGATCCAATATATAATAGCA
>CANQMI010000072.1 GCA_947624905.1 uncultured Clostridia bacterium | reverse complement strand
GCTCCACCAGTAGGTCCAGCACTTGGTTCAAGTGGTGTAAACATTATGCAATTCGTTAAAGAATTTAATGATAGAACAGCAAATCAACCAGGAATGATAATACCAGTTGTTATTACAGTATATCAAGATAAGTCTTTTGAATTCGTAACAAAAGTACCACCAGTTGCTGTATTAATCAAAAAGGCTATCAAAATAGAAAAAGGTTCTGGAAAACCAAACAAAGAAAAAGTTGCAAAAATTACTCAAGAACAAGTAAAACAAATTGCTGAACAAAAAATGGAAGATTTAAATGCAGCTTCATTAGAAGCAGCTATGAGTATGGTTCAAGGAACAGCTCGTTCTATGGGAATAGTTGTAGAGTAAAAATAAATTGGGAGAAGTTAAAATAAAACTTCGTTAGAACCAAAGGAGGTAAAAATGAAAAGAGGAAAAAGATATTTAGAAGCAGAAAAGCTTTTAGAAAAAGGAAAAGAATATGAAGCACAAGAAGCTTTAGAAATAATAGAAAAATTTCCAAAAGCAAAATTTGATGAAACAGTTGAATTACACGTAAAATTAGGTGTAGATTCAAAACATGCAGACCAACAAGTTAGAGGTACAGTAGTACTTCCAAATGGTACAGGTAAAACTTTAAAAGTATTAGTATTTGCAAAAGGACCAAAAGCAGATGAAGCAACAAAGGCAGGAGCAGATTTTGTTGGTGCAGAAGAATTAATACCAAAAATCGAAAAAGAGAATTGGTTCGATTATGATGTAGTTGTTGCAACTCCAGATATGATGGGAGTAGTTGGAAGACTAGGAAAAGTATTAGGACCAAAAGGATTAATGCCAAACCCTAAATCAGGAACAGTAACAATGGACGTTGCAAAAGCAATATCAGAGATTAAATCAGGAAAAGTAGAATATAGATTAGACAAAACAAACATAATACACTTAGGATTCGGAAAAGTATCTTTCGGAGCAAAAAAATTGTTAGAAAACTACAACACTGTTATGGAAGCTATAATAAAAGCAAAACCAATATCAGCAAAAGGTCAATATATTAGAAGTGTAGCAATAACAACTACAATGGGACCAAGTTTATATATAAACCAAAAATAAAAAACAAAAATTGAATATTACCCTAAGACAGTAGGCACGTATAACATACGGGTAAGACCTACCGAGGAGAATTGAAATATTATATTTCTAAATAAGAAACTCGGAAAATCTGTCTTAGGATTTACCGAGTTTTTAATTTTTAAATTTTAAAAATATAAAATAAAAAACTAGTTCACAAAAGAAACGAATAGTGCTAAGAAGATAAGGCAAAATTCTTTAGATAGACCTAGTGGTAAAGAATATCTGACAGAAGTCTGAAAGCGCAATACGAAGTTTATTTTGTGAACGGTCATTACACAGGAGGTGAACAAAAAGTGGCAAACAAAGAAATAATCAAACAAAAAGAAGAAGAAGTAAATAGCTTAGCAGAAAAAATGAAAGAAGCTAAATTAATTTTATTTGCAGATTATAGAGGAATAACTGTTGAAGATGTTACAAAATTAAGATCTACACTTAGAAAATCTAATTCAGAATACAAAATAGTTAAAAACAATATTTCAAAAAGAGCACTTGAAAAATGCGGAATAGAAGGATTAGATGAATCAGTTCAAGGTCCAACAGCAGTAATAATCGGAAAAGAAGATTATTTAGAACCTGCAAAAGCAATTTATGAATATACAAAAGATCACGACTTTTATAAAATAAAGGGTGGAGTAGTAGAAGGAAAGGTTATGACTGCAGAAGAAATAATAACACTTGCAAAACTACCATCAAGAGAAACACTTATTGGAATGCTTGCTGGTGGATTACTTGGAACTATTTCAAAACTTGCAGTTGCTCTTGACCAAGTACGTATTCAAAAAGAAACTAGCGTTGCTTGAGGAACAAGCATAAATCAGATTTATTAAAAATATTTTATTAAAAAATTAGGAGGAAATTTAAAATGTCAAAAGTAGAAGAATTATTAGAAACTATAGATAGTTTAACAGTTGTTGAATTATCAGAATTAGTTAAAGGAATTGAAGAAAAATATGGAGTATCTGCAGTAGCAGCAGCTGCACCAGCAGCTGGTGGAGCAGCAGCAGGAGCTGCAGCTGAAGAAAAATCTTCATTCAATGTAGTATTAAAAGAAGCTGGAGCAAACAAGATCCAAGTAATCAAAGTTGTTAGAGACGCAACAGGATTAGGATTAAAAGAAGCAAAAGACTTAGTTGATGGAGCTCCAAAAACAATTAAAGAAAACGTTGCTAAAGAAGAAGCAGAAGAATTAAAATCTAAATTTACAGAAGCAGGAGCAGTTGTAGAATTAGAATAATACAATTAAATATTAAAAAATTATCTCAAATGTTAGGCAAAGCCTATCATTTGAGATTTTTTGCTTTATGAAACAAGGAAATACATTGCTCTTTTAAATAATATATGATAAAATACACCAAAAGGATTGGTGATAATATGGATATATTAATAAAAAATTGTAATTTGATATCTATATCAGAAAAAAGAGAAAAATATGAACCAAATATGGACATATACATAAAAAAACGGTAAAATCATGAAAATCGGAAAAAATATAGAACAAACAGAAAATGTAAAAATAATAGATGCAAAAAATAAAATATGTATGCCGGGATTAATAAACACACATACACATATAAGTATGTCAATATTTAGAGAAACATTAGATGGCTACACACTACAAGATTGGCTAAATAATAAAATTTGGCCTATGGAAGACAAGCTAACAAAAGAAGATATATATTACGCATCACTTTTATCTTGTATAGAAATGATTACAACAGGTACAACAATGGCAAATGACCAATACTGGATGGCAGAAGAAACCATCAAAGCAGCAAATGAATTAGGAATGAGGCTTGAAGTAACGAGAACAATAAATGATGTACAAGGATTGCAAAAGCAGAGACTAGAAGAACTTGAAAAGCTAATAGAAGAATATAATCATAAATATGACAACATAACCTTGAATATAGGCATTCATGGACTATACACAACAGGGGAAGAAACTGTAAAAACCTCGATAGAAATGGCAAAAAAATATGGTATGAATGTGCACATACATTTTTGCGAAAATGAACAAGAAACTTTAGATATAAAAAAAGCATATAATGTATCAAGTCCAGTGGAAGTTTTGAAAAAATACTTTACTGAGACTAATAATATTTTAGCTCATGTAGTTAAAGTAAACGATCAAGAAATTCAAGAATTAAAAAAATTGAAAGTAAGTGTTTCACATTGCCCAATAAGCAATTTAAGACTAGGATGTGGAATTGCTAAAATTCAAAAAATGCTAGAAAATGGCATAAATGTAAGCCTTGGAACTGATGGACAAGGAAGTGGATCTAACTTAGACATGTTTGAAACAATGAAGTTTACAGGACTTCTTCAAAAAGGAGTAAATGAAAATCCAAAGAACCTTGATAGCTATGAAATTTTAAAAATGGCAACGATAAATGGTGCAAAAGCTTTAAGACAAGAAGATAAAATAGGCAGTATAGAAGAAGGGAAGATGGCAGATATAATTATACTTGACTTGAATACAGAAACCTGCATTCCAAATGGAAATATATTTTCATCAATAGTATACAACGCAAAAGGATATAATGTTTGTCATACCATAATAAATGGCAAACTTGTCATGGAAAATAGGCAAATAGGCGGAATAGATAAGGAAAAAATATACCAAAAATGTGCTGAAATAATAGAAAGAATTCAATAAAAAAGACAAATTTCTATCCAAAATTTGACAAACATAGAAAAAGAGAGTATAATAAAAGTTACGTGATGAAAAAACGAGGTGATTTATGAAGAAAAGTATAGTAATTTCCTTATT
>CANQMI010000071.1 GCA_947624905.1 uncultured Clostridia bacterium | reverse complement strand
TTTTTAAAAAGCAGTTTAGTAATCGCTATTGCAGTAGTAATGATGTTACCAATAATACCTACAATATCATTAGCTGCTGTAGAAACCGATAAACCAGTTTTTACATATAAAGCACATGTACAAACAGATGGATGGCAAGAAAATGTAGTATCAAGTACTACACTAGCTGAAAAAGCAACAACATTTGCTGGAACATCAGGTGAGTCAAAAAGAGTTGAAGGCTTAAATATTAGATTTGCTTCAACAGATGAAAATGTGACAGTAACTTATCGTGCTCATGTTCAAACAGATGGATGGCAAGATCCAAAAACAGCAAAGAATGGAGAAACAGTATTTATAGGAACAGAAGGACAATGTAAAAGAGTTGAAGCTATAAAAATAAGTGTAAAAGGATTAACAGCATATAGAGTACTATACCGTGCTCATGTTCAAGGAATCGGATGGCAAAATTGGGTAGATGCTTCATCTGATGATTTTGCTGGAACAGAAGGATTAGCAAAAAGAATTGAAGCATTAGAGATAGCTGTTGTTCCAGAAGACAGTATAAAATATACTCCAGCTCAAAATGGAACACATTTAGTCAGATATAATGGAAAAACTGTAAGCACACAAAAATGTGCATCAGGTGCGTGGACACAAAACCTTAATGTAACAGAGCAAACAGGAAATGCTACCGATACATTTACAAGAGAGTGCCAATTATGTGGTGGAAATAAAGAAAAAACAACATTAACAAAATTACTTGCAGACTCATTAAAGTATAATGGAGATGGAGTTGTAAGAGTAGGAGATTTAGATTTAGACAAATTATATGAAAAAGTAACAGTTGCAGCAGGAAACACATTAGTTATTGAAGGAAATTTAGCAGGACATTTTCCAAATAATAATAAAGTTTCTGTACCAGAAGTAGGCGGTTCAGAAGGAGCTAAACCAATAATAACTAACAAGGGAAAAGTAATATTAACAGGAACAATAGCAGCGAACTTTAATGATGCTTACATAGTTAATGTAGACAATGGAACAACAGTATGGGATCACGTATTTACAGCAGCTAATGAGCTAGAAACTAGTGCTGTTAAAGATAGTAGCGAAACTAAAGTAGTTCACGATTTCTTGACAGAAATTAAATTAGCAGATGGTTCAGTAGAGCAAACTTTGACAAAAACTATAACAAATAAAGGTAATTTAACTATTAAAAATGGTACATTAAAGAGTACACATGATAGCTGGTTAATAGATAGTACTGATGCTAATGCTAAACTTACATTAGAAAATGTTAAATTAGTTGCTAATGCTAGTGCTATTAAGTCAAATGGTAAATTAACAGTAAATGGTGGCAGTATTACTGCAAATGGTGCTACTTCAAAGTGTGTAACCATTACATCCTCAGCCGCAAATTCTGCATTTTTAACAAATGTAGATATGACGAGTAAATATATAGGTGTTGCGTTGAGCGGGGACACAGCTATCTTAACAATTACTGGAGGAAAAATTGATGTTACAGGTACTTCGGGATTTACAATCTATTCGGAAGCAAAAGTTGGTAATTTAATTGTAAAAGATACGAAAATGACATCTGAGAATTTAGGAATCTACTTAGCTAATAACTACGGTACGGCTGGAAACTTAGCTATATTAACTAATGTAACCATTACTTCTAAGAAAACCTGCTTATCTGCAAATCAAAAAGGCGATAGATTCCAAGTAGACGGTGGAAGTTATACAATGACAGATGGTAACTACGTAATCAATTTAGGACCATCTACTACAAGTAGTAGTTCATTTAAAAATTGTACTTTAACAGGAGAAGTTCCAATCTACGCTCCACATAACAATTATACTTTTACTAATGTAATCTAAAATATAATTTAGTTGAAATAACTATGATATATAACTATCCCCCAGTGCAAAAAACTGGGGGATAGTTATCATTCGATGTAATTTTGATAAATAATTTCTATTTTGTATATCTCATTTATTATTTATACATTGTTGTTACGTTACTTTGTAGTTTAGGAGCAACAAGCACATATGCGCTGTTACCTACACCACTTGTATAAGAAACATTTTCAAAACTTACATTTATTTCTGGTAATGTTTCTGGAAGGTTCCAATCTGCCTGACTATTATTCTCATTTCCTGCAACTCTAACTGCATATCCGTTTTTTGTTGTGATAGTTGTGTTTGATACTAATATATCATATTTTGTATCAGGAACGTGGTATCCCTTCATTACATGTAAGCTTATGGCACAACCAGTGTTGTTAGTAATATCTTTCGTACATGTAACATTAACCAAGTTTGTAAAGTCTCCAGTTATATTTATGCTACTATCCTTAACACTTAATCTTGGTCCTGCAAGTTCAATACCGTGTGCCCCAGATAATGTACATCCGCTTATTTCTGTTTCACCTGCTGTTAGTAAAGCTCCTAATGTACCATTTTCAGCAGTTACAGTTATTCTTCCTCCTGTTACTTTGAAAGTCCTCTTAGAACCATTTTTAGTTGAAGGAGCAGCTATACCTAATGTACTAGCTTTTACATCACAGTCTTTTAGATTAACAACTGTATTTTTACCACCTGCATAAATTCCTTTACCAACAGAGTCTACTTTAACATTTTCTAATTTTATTGTCTTACTTGCTAAATCACTATTATCTTGTGAACCAACTTGGATGGCTCTGTCACTTTTTTCAGTACAAATTACTTCGCAATTTGTCATTGTTAGGTTTCCATCAGAAGATATTCCTCTTCTATTTGCAGCTTTAACTGTTACATTTTCTAATGTAAGAGTTCCTGTATTATTTATAACATATTTCTCGTTTGCGCTAGTAGCAGCTGAATCATTTTTCTTATCTTCTAATGTACCATTCTTTATTGTTAATGTTCCTTTGTTGCTAAGTATATCACTTGAAGTATTTTTATCGTAATCTTGTAAAATATTCTTTCCTAAGTCTATTGTTACATCCCAACCTTCTCCTAATGTTAATGCGTCTGTATCAGCATCAGTAATAACTTGTGGTTCAGCCATTTCTGGTACTAATATTTCATAGCTTAATCTAGTAGCCTCAGCAGTAGAATCTGATTCTAATTTTCCACCACTTAATTTTAAGAAGTTTGTATTAGCAAATGTTGTCTTGAAGTTTTCAACTTTTGCTGCTTCAGTTTCTCCTTCTACTTCTGGTGCCCAAACTACTTTTCCTGATCCTGAAAGTTTTAAATTATTTTGTGCTTTCTTTAAAGTTAATGTACCATATACTTTTACATCTTTTCCAGCATCAATTGTATTATCAACTATTAAAGTTTTTCCTTCAGGAATTTCGATATTTTCTTTTACAGAATTTACTTCTATTGTTTTAACTGAATCATCTTTTAGAACTTCTGCTAATGTTTTTGTTTGTTTATTTCCACATACGCAAGTTCTTGTTACTGTTGAATTATTGTTTGGAGTTGGTAACCATTCTCCAAATGTACATTGTTCTTCAACTTTTGTACCACAAGCAGCACATAGTTTTAAGTGAGTTGCATCACTTGCTAAATTCTTTACTGGAGTATATGTATATTGATGTTCGTGAACTACAGCTATTTCAATAGCTTCAATTCTCTTTGATTCACCTGTTGTTCCAGCAAATTTTGCACCCTCTGCATTATATGCTTTGTCGTCTGCTGTTACCCAATCTTGCCATCCTTCTCCTTGAACATGTGCACGATATTTTATTGAATGTCCTGCAGCTGTTAATTTATCTAAACCAACAACTGTTAGTTTTATAGCTTCAACTCTCTTAGATTGACCTTTTGTTCCAATAAATGTTGTATTGTCTTTTGTTGCTGTAACAGCATCTTGCCATCCAATTCCTTGAACATGTGCTTGATATTTTAATGAAACTCCTTCTGGTCCTTCAAAAGATATAGCTAAAGATTCCATTCTCTTTGATTCACCAGTAATACCAACAAATGTTGTAGGTGTTGCAACTTGTTCATTTTCTGCTTTAACTGCTTTTAAATCTCCGTAAGTTTGCATATGTGCACTATATGTTAAAGTTACGGCTTTGCTATCATTGCTAGCTGCTGAAACTTTATTTGGTAACATTACTGCTACTGTTAAAGCTGTTACAACAGCTATAGCGATTACTAAACTGCTTTTTAAAAAATTCTTTTTGACCATTTTTTTATCTCCTCCCTTTTTACTTGGAGAAGG
>CANQMI010000070.1 GCA_947624905.1 uncultured Clostridia bacterium | reverse complement strand
AAGGACAGAAGCAAACAGAGCTTGTTGGAGATAGAGAGTGGGACGAAAGATCAATAGTAATTACAACAAAATTTGATCCAAACACACCAGAAATAGACATTGAAAAAACATGTTCTGAAACAGGAGAACCTTTATATGGTGCACAATTCAAAATAACACTTGATATAAAAGGTACAGATCAATTTGATGATGAAATAAACAAAAAATTAACATTCACAAGAATAACTGACTCAAATGGTAAAATAAAATTAACAACAACAGAAATAGAAGCAATGGGAGTATACTTAGGAACATTTGCTGGAACAATAAATGTAACAGCGGAAGAGCTGTATGCTCCAGCGGGACATGCAATCACTCAAAAGGTGTATAACGCAAGTTTTGATGGTTCAGGAGTACTTACAATACAAGCACAAAACTCAGAAACAGAAGGACCAATAAAAATTGCAAAAGTAGATAAAAACGGAAATTATATAGATGCAGATTTCGACATAAAAGTATCTATAGCTGGAAGCGATTATCCAGCAAATGTAATACGTGGATCTACACATAATGGGGTTTTATATATATCAGCATCAGACTTACGTGATTGTGGTATAAATATAGATGGATTCACAGGATCACTTATACTACAAATCGTTGAGGTCAAAGCAAAAGACGGATACTCAGTAAGATCACAAGGAAAACCAGTAACATTAACATTTGAAAACGGTGAACTTGTAAAATATGATGAAACAAATGAGGCAGTAACGGTAGAATACTTGTTTGATGACTTATTAACAGAGTATCTAAACGGAGAAAAAACATTAAATGAATTACCTGAATTTATGAGAAATTACATTAGCGACTGGACAACAAGACAAACAGAAAAAGGAATGGACTATGCAGATGTAATGTCATGGTTAAAAGAATATGTAGAAGAACACAAAGATGAAATATTCAAACTTACAACAGAATCAAGTTCAAATTTGGATAGTGGGGTTATCCAAATTACAGTAGAAGATGATCCAGGTTTGGAAATACCAGATATTACACCTGATACACCAGTAGTTGATTTCACTATGACTGTAGCAGGATATGCCTTCTTAGATGGAACAGAAACAAAAGGACAAGCAAATCAAACTGATGGAAAGATAACACCAGGAGAGACAATGCTTGGAGGAATAAAAGTTTCTCTATTAGAAGGAGGAGGAGCACTAGCAGAGCTTATTCCAGATCCAGATGGTAAAGACATAAGAGTTAACCCAACAATGACAAACGATAATGGATTCTACGAATTTAGAGGAGTTGATCCAACTAAGAAATATACTGTAAAATTCGAATATAACGGAATTGAGTATGAAGCTAGTCCAGGACCAGTTGCAGAATACAACTCAGAGGACTGGGCTGTAACAGCTAAAGCAACTGAAACAAACACGGGTGCAAGAGGTTCTTACAATACAGTTACACCTCAGACAAAAGTTTATGCTTATGATGAACTTGAAGGTATATATAATGCAATACAAAGCTATACTTTAAATTACATTGTAAATTCAAAACAATATCCAAGTGATGCACAAATCATGAGTGGTGTCAAGGGTATGGTAAGCAATGTAGATAATCTTGATGACAAATTAAATTATATATTTAATGGAAGTGTTGTTGAGGCTAAAGCAGGATATGGTAGCGGATCATCTGGACAATATCCACATGAATCTATAACAGAAGAATTCATGTCAAATGGTGAAACAGCTAACATGGAACAGAAGATTTATGAATTGTTTGGAAAGCCAGTAACTAGACTTTATCCAGGACAATTACAAATCCATTTAGGATTAAAAGAAAGAGACCACACAGACTTATCATTAGTAAAAGATATAGTGGAATCAGAATTTAGAGTAAATGGACATACTACAAAGTATAAATACGAAAATGGTGATATAAACTACACAGAATATGTTTATAGAGAGGATTATCAATATGGTGATCCTAAGAATAAAGATACAAACATAGCATACTATGAAGATGTTCAATCACCAGAATTGTATATAACATACAAGATAAGAGTAACAAATGAATCAGCTACACCTACAACTCCAGTAGAAATTGTAGATTACTTTGATCCAAACTTTGAAGTAGTTTCAGCATCTTGCCCATATTCAACAAGCGGATATCCATCAAGTGTTTCAGGTAACGAAGGTTACTCAGCGATATACTTGAAACCAGGTGGAACATTAGCAGGAAGCTCAATGGATATAACGTTAACACTTAAATTAAAAGATGCTACAAACAACTTGAACAAATATCTAAAAACGGAAGACGGTAAGACAGTATCAAGAGCTTTGGAAGTAGAGAACTTCGCAGAAATAAATGCTTACTCTACAAGTGGATCATTTATAGACGTAGATTCACACCCAGGCAACTTATCAATACCAAAATTTAAAACTGCACTATCTGAGTATCAACAAGCATTTAGTGATTTCATGAAATCAAGAAATGAACAATCAAGCTTAGCAATGCAGGCAGCAAAAGATAGATTGCTTGAAACAAGAGAAGATGATGCTTGGGAAGTAACTTTAACACTTGTAAATAACGGATACAGAAGAACATTGTCAGGAAATGTTTGGGAAGCTGTAACAGACAGCATCAAGACAGCAAGCAACTTACAAAAAACTGATACATTATTACAATATATAAAAGAAAACGGCATGGAAGGCATAAAAGTTGAATTAATTGAACTTCAAGGATATGGCTCTGAAACAGAACAAGGAGCAGATTCTGGAGAACAAAAAGTTCGTGCTATTGCCACAACAAAAGCTGATGGTTCTTACGAATTTGAATCATACATACCAGGAAATTACGTAGTAAGATTTGTTTATGGTGATACTAACCCAGCAATGAGAAGCAAGGTAAGTAAAGATACAGAAGGAAAATTCCTTCAAATAAATGGACAATTCTATCAATCAACTAGAGCAAATCCTAATACAGATAATCAAGAGTATTGGTATGATGACAATAAGAATGTAAGATACTCAGATGCACAAGATGGAGCTCAAAGCAGAGCAAATCAAATAACAGCTGAAATCACAAACAGCACAAACTCTCATTCAAATGATTACAACTATACAGGTGCTGTATCAATCGATTCAGGAGCTCATCAAGATAGGATAGATGCGTATACATCTTCAATCCATGCAGAAGTTGAATATGCTACAAGAGAAGTAAAAGAAGCATTTAATAAGACGAACGAGGATTTCAACTACTCAATAGAAAATATAGACTTTGGTTTAACACCTAGAGCAGGAGTAGATTTACAAATAGATAAATATGTATCTAACATCAAGATATATTTACAAAACAGGAAGAAACAATTAGACTGCGACTTTGAATATGGCGAAGACGAAGATGGCAATAAAATCATAACAAATGTAAAATATAACGCAGATGAAAGTACAGAAGAATTTGTAAATCTAGTAATGGCAAACTATGGATCAACATCATTCTTAGATGGATTGATTGAAGTCTTGATGGATGACCAATTGTATAACGGAGCTCAACTTGAAGTAACTTATACAATAACAGTCGGAAACAAGAGTGAATACGATACACTAAGATGGGTAATAGATGGCGGAAATAAAGTTGGCGTTGTATATTACGAAACTGAAGATTATACTAAGTTACCATTCTTTGAACAAGGTAAGATACTATATCAAGATGGTACATCATACAGAAAGACATCTGGAACAATAACAGAGTCAGGAGACAGTATGGTTGTTAAAACTTCAGCTAAACATATAGTTGACTACATAGAACCAAATCTTCAATTTGCAGAAAGAGATTTCATGAATAATGCAATTAATGGAGATTGGGAATATACTAGCAAAGAAGATTTTATAACAAGTAGAAAAGAAGTACCAGATTTGATGGCAGGATATAACGAGTACATCAAAGCAAAGAGTACATCTAACTTGACAAGAGAATTAAAACCAGGTGAGAAAGAAGAAGCAACCTTGACATTGATTACTACATTAGGTACAACTGCATCTGATACAAATGATTATGAATATCATAACATGATAGAGATTGCACAAATGGCCAATACATCTGGTAGAGTTAAAAAGATAGAGTACTATGATGCAGATGGAAAAGTTACATCATCTGATAAATACAAAGAGGATGAAAGAGTAGGATTCTTACAAACTCTTGGTACATCTAAATCAGAAACTGTATTAATACACGCTCCAACAGGTCTTACAATTTCTGATAAAGTTCAGACAAACTTGATTATAGTATTCTCAGCATTAGTAGTATTAGCAGGAGGAATCGTACTAATCAAAAAGTTTGCTCTAAAACCTAAGTCAGAAGAATAAATGCAAATTTCCAAGTAAACATAGAAATTCCAAAACAAAAATAGAAGGCTTTTATGCCTTCTATTTTTGTTTTGTGTATAAATTTTACAAGCTTTGCAAAAACTAAATAAAAACTTGAAAAGAGAGGCGAAACTTTTGAAATTATCAAATATTAACGGGATAGTGCTTGATCAAGAACAGTTAAAGAAATATCTTGAAAATATTGCATCAGATCATATTTTGAAACCAAATTCAGACAAAGAAACATATCCAATACCAGAACTTGAAAAGAATTTTGAGTACATCACCAAAACCTATGATTTGCTTGATTTACATTTAAAACTTGGAATAAACATACACCCAGCTGGAGAATGGCTTTTAGATAATTATTATATAATTGAAGAAACTGTACATGAGGTTATAAAAAATCTACCTCTAAAAAAGTATATAAATTTTATAGGGATATCATCAGGAAAATATCAAGGATATGCAAGAAGTTACGTATTAGCAACAGAGATAGTAGGATTCACTGATGGCAATTTCAAGGCAAAAGAATTAGAGGAATATCTTATTAGTTATCAAAAGAAAAAAACGTTAAATATGGAGGAAATATGGGATATAAATTTGTTCTTTAAAATAGTTTTGATAGAAAGAATAAAAGATGTTTGTACAAAAATATATCTTTCTCAGATGCAGAAATTAAAAGTAGAAAGCATAATTGAAAGATTAGTAGAAAATAAATCAAAAGACGAATTGAAATTTAAAATCCCATCTTATGAATATGCAAAAATGGTTCAAACTTATAGTGAGAACAAATATACATTTATTGAATATCTTTCATATAAACTTAAAAAATATGGAAAAAAGGCGATACCATATCTAAATATTCTTGA
>CANQMI010000069.1 GCA_947624905.1 uncultured Clostridia bacterium | reverse complement strand
CAGGAGATCAAGGCATAATGTTTGGGTATGCAAATTGTGATACAGAAGAGTATATGCCATTCGCAATTAGTGTAGCACATAAACTTGCAAAAAGACTTACGGAAGTACGAAAAAGAGGAATATTACCTTATCTTGGACCTGATGGAAAAACACAAGTAACAGTTGAATATGAAAATGATGAACCTAAAAGAATTGAAACAATTTTAATATCTAACCAACATGATGAAAGCGTTAGTTTAGAGCAATTGAAAGAGGATATTATTGAAAAGGTAATAAAAGAAGTAGTAGATGGAAAATATTTGGATGAAAATACTAAATACTATGTAAATCCTACAGGAAGATTTGTAATAGGTGGTCCCCTAGGGGATACGGGATTAACTGGTAGAAAAATAATCGTTGATACCTATGGTGGATATTCAAGACATGGTGGTGGAGCTTTTTCTGGAAAAGACGCAACGAAAGTAGATCGTAGTGCTGCATACATGCTTCGTCATATTGCTAAAAATGTTGTGGCAAATGGTTATGCAAAGAAATGTGAAATACAAGTTTCTTACGGAATAGGGATCAAGGAGCCAATTTCTATATATGTAAATACGTTTGGAACAAATAAAATACCAGAAGAAGAGATTGAAAAGAAGATAAAAGATAAATTTGATTTGACACCAGATGGAATAATAAGATATCTTGAACTTAGAAGGCCTATTTATGCTAAGACTACTAATTATGGGCATTTTGGCAAAAGTGATTTACCTTGGGAAAAAATAATTGAATTGTAAAAAATATATTGCGAGCCAAACTTTGACGAGATTTGGCCCGTATTTTTTATGAAATACAAAAATTAGCACTCTACTATTGACAGTGCTAATTTTATGTAGTATAATTATATATGTCAAGAAAAAAGCACATCCTACATAATGTATGTGCTTTTAAAATACGAAAATTTATGATAGGAGAGTGAGTTAAATGAATGTACAAAAATTTACGCAAAAGTCATTAGAGGCAGTGCAAGAAGCTCAAAATTTAGCGGTACAAAATCAAAATGCACAAATAGAAGAAGAACATTTAATTTTAGCATTACTTGAACAGGAAAATAGTTTAATAAAAGGGCTCCTTGAAAAGATAACGAATGAAGAAAAATTTGAGGAAGAAATAAGAGAAAATATAGCTAAAAAACCAAAAATTACTGGAGGTTCAAGACCAAAAGATCGGAATATATGTATCACAAAATGTAGATTTAATACTTGCAAATGCTGAAAGTATTGCAAAAAATATGAAAGATGATTATGTTTCTGTAGAACACATAATGCTTGCAATATTTGATAATAGCAATAGAGAAGTAAAAAATTTATTAAAAACAAACAATATAACTAAAAATGAATTTTTAAAGGAATTATCAAATGTTAGAGGAAATACAAGAGTTACTACAGACAATCCAGAAGAAACTTATGATGCACTTGCAAAATACGGACAAGATTTGGTAGAGCTTGCAAGAAAACAAAAATTGGATCCAGTAATAGGAAGAGATTCAGAAATAAGAAACGTAATTAGAATATTATCAAGGAAAACAAAGAATAATCCATGCCTTATAGGAGAACCAGGTGTAGGTAAAACAGCAATAGCAGAGGGATTAGCTTCAAGAATTGTAAGAGGAGATGTTCCAGAAGGATTAAAGAATTGCACAATATTTTCATTGGATATGGGCTCATTAGTTGCAGGTGCAAAATACAGAGGAGAATTTGAAGAAAGATTAAAAGCAGTACTTCAAGAAATCAAAAAGAGTGAAGGCAAGATAATACTATTTATAGATGAGATTCATACAATAGTTGGAGCAGGCAAAACAGATGGAGCAATGGATGCAGGAAATTTACTTAAACCTATGCTTTCAAGAGGAGAACTTCATTGCATTGGTGCTACAACTTTAAATGAATACAGAGAGTACATTGAAAAGGATCAAGCACTAGAAAGACGTTTTCAGCCTGTCATGGTTGATGAACCAACTGTTGAAGATACAATTTCAATTTTAAGAGGATTAAAAGAAAGATATGAAGTATATCATGGAGTAAAAATTTCAGATAGTAGTTTAATCGCTGCAGCAACATTATCACACAGATATATATCTGATAGATTTTTACCTGACAAAGCAATAGACTTGATAGATGAAGCCTGTGCAATGATAAAAACAGAGATGGAATCAATGCCAACAGAACTTGATGAAGTTTCAAGAAAAATTATGCAATTAGAGATTGAAGAAACAGCATTAAGTAAAGAAAAAGATGAAATATCTAAAAAACGTTTAGCAGATATCCAAAAAGAAAAGGCTGAACTTAAAGCAAAGTTTGATGGAATGAAAGCAAAATGGGAAAATGAAAAACAAGCAATTAGCAAAGTACAAAAATTGCGTGAAGAAATTGAAAAAGTAAATGCGGAGATTGAAAAGTCAGAAAGAGATTATGAATTAAACAAAGTCGCAGAACTTAAATATGGAAAATTGCCAGAACTCCAAAAAGAACTTGAAAAAGAAGAAAAATTATCTGAAAAGAGTAAAGAAGATGGTTTTTTAAGAAATAAAGTTACAGAAGATGAAATAACAAAGATAATTTCAAGATGGACAGGAATACCAGTAACAAAACTTATGGAGGGAGAAAGAGAAAAAATATTACATCTTGAAGACATACTCCATAAAAGGGTTATTGGTCAAGATGAGGCAGTAGAAAAAGTATCAGAAGCAATAATGCGTTCAAGAGCAGGAATAGGAAATCCATCAAAACCAATAGGCTCATTCTTATTTTTAGGACCAACTGGAGTTGGAAAAACTGAACTTGCTAAATCATTAGCGGAAAGTCTATTTGATGATGAACACAATATCATAAGAATTGACATGTCAGAATATATGGAAAAATTCTCAGTATCAAGGTTAATTGGTGCACCTCCTGGATATGTAGGATATGAAGAAGGAGGACAGCTAACAGAGGCAGTCAGAAGAAAACCATATTCAGTTATTCTTTTTGATGAGATAGAAAAAGCACATCCAGATGTATTTAACATATTGCTACAGGTATTAGATGATGGACGTATTACAGATTCTCAAGGAAGAACAGTAGACTTTAAAAATACAATAATAATTTTAACATCAAATCTAGGTTCAGACTATATTTTAGATGGAATAACTCAAGACGGAAATATAACAGAAGAAGCAAAAGAAAAAGTAAATATGTTGCTTAAACAAAGCTTTAGGCCAGAATTTTTAAATAGATTAGATGAGATAATCTTCTATAAACCATTATTGAAGAGTGAAATTTCAAAAATACTTGAATTATTAATAAAAGATCTTGAAAAAAGACTTCAAGATAAAAATATAACTTTAGAACTAACAAAAGCAGCAAAAGATTATCTAATTGACAATGGATATGACGAAATATATGGAGCAAGGCCTCTTAAAAGATTTGTTCAAAGAAAATTGGAAACTCTAATTGCCAAGAAGATTTTAACAGGAGAAATTGTACCAGATATGAAAGTTAAAATTGATGTGAAAGATGATGAGCTATATATAAAATAAAATGCAAAGAAATAGTACGGGAATATTACGAATATATTACAAGTCATTTACTTTTGCAAAGTAAATGACTTATTTTTTCCCATCTAAAAACCTTTACATAAATACTGGATTTTGGCATAAAAAAGTAGTATAATTAATTTCAAATGTATATCAAGGAGAGAAAGTATGTCATATATAGAATTTAAAAATGTGAATAAACAATATAAAATGGGAGAAGTAACAATTGATGCTTTGTCTAATACAAACTTCAAAATAGAAAAAGGAGAATTAGTTGTAATAGTTGGACCATCTGGAGCAGGTAAAACAACAGCATTAAATATTTTAGGAGGAATGGATACAGCAACTTCTGGAAAAGTAATTGTAGA
Organism: uncultured Clostridia bacterium; assembly: GCA_947624905.1. Taxonomy (GTDB): domain Bacteria; phylum Bacillota; class Clostridia; order TANB77; family CAG-508; genus JAAWPK01. The sequence goes on along the minus strand of CANQMI010000069.1, from coordinate 1,512 downwards.
TGGAAAAGACGTAACAACACTAAAAGGAAAAGAATTAATAAAGTATAGAAGAGAAGATATTGGATTTGTATTTCAGTTCTATAATCTAGTACAAAATTTAACAGCAAAAGAAAATGTAGAACTTGCAACTCAGATATGTAAAGATTCGTTAGATCCAGATGATGTAATGGAAAAAGTTGGTTTGAAGAATAGAAAAAACAATTTCCCTTCACAACTATCAGGAGGAGAACAACAAAGAGTTGCGATATCAAGAGCAATAGCTAAAAATCCTAAACTTTTACTTTGTGATGAGCCAACTGGTGCCCTTGATTATAAAACAGGAAAACAAATATTAAAATTATTGCAGGATACTTGTAGAAAAGAGAATATAACTGTACTTATAATCACACACAACACTGCAATAGCCCCAATGGCAGATAAGGTAATATATTTTAAAAATGGAAAAGCAGAAAAAATCGAGACAAATCCAAATCCTACACCAGTTGAACAAATTGAATGGTAAACTATAATTTAGTGGATGAAAGGAAAATTAAATTTATATGAAAAAGGCATTAATAAAAGATAGTGTAAAAGAAATAAAAAATACATACAAAAGATTTATATCCATTGCATTAATGGCTTTTTTAGGTGTGGGTTTTTTCGCAGGAATAAGGGCCACATCTCCAGACATGGTAGATACAATAGATAGATACTATGATGAACAAAAAGTGTATGATATACAAGTTATATCAACCTTAGGGCTTACGAACGAAGATATAGACAGTCTAAAACAAATTGAAAATGTTCAAGAAGTCGTTGGAACTTTCGAGAAGGATGGAAAAATAGAACTAGAAAATAGTGAAATAATAACAAAAATAATGATACTTCAAGATTTAAATAAACCACTACTATTGGAGCGGAAGATTGCCAGAAAAGCAAAATGAGTGTGTAGTGGAGAAAAAGTTTTTGACGGAAAATAATAAAAAGATAGGAGATACAATAGAGCTAGAAGTAGAGGACACTAAAAATGATGATGGAGAAGATGTAAAATACTTACACGAAAATAATTTAACGATAGTGGGAACTGTACAAAGCCCTATGTATATTTCACGAGATAGAGGAACTAGTACTTTAGGAGCAGGAAAAGTTAATTACTATATATACATAGTTCAAGATAATATTAACGCAAAAGATATTTATACAAATATATATCTAAAACTAAAAGATTCGGAGAATCTTACAACTTCATCTGAAAAATATCAAGAATATGTAGATGGAGCAGAGTCATCTATAGAAGAAATAAAAGAAGAGAGAGAACAATCAAGATATAATGCTTTAGTAAAAAAAGCTGAGGATAAGGTAAAAGACGCAGAAGAAGAATTAAATCAAGAGAAAAAAGATGCAGAAAAGAAGATAGCAGATGCAGAGAAAAAATTAGATAAATCAAGACAAGAAATAAAAAAAGCAGAAGCGGAGATCAAGGCTAATAAGCAAAAGGCTGATTTAGAATTTGAAAATGCTGAAAAAGAAATA
>CANQMI010000068.1 GCA_947624905.1 uncultured Clostridia bacterium | reverse complement strand
ATGGAAAATGCTCATATGGAGAATGGACACCTGCTAATGGTAACTCAACAACATATACACAATCATGTGCTTTATGCGGACATCAAAATGCTGATAAAGTAGTAAGCTTACAAGATGTTTTAAGAGAAGCACAAGTAAATGGTACAACAGAAGTAAGAACAAAAGATTTAGCATTAAAACAAGGTGAAACTCTTACAGTACCAGAAGGAGTTACATTAGAAGTTAATGGTACATTAAATTTAACACATGGAGCAATAACAAATAATGGAGCTATCGTAGTTGAAAAAATAACAGAAGGTACAAGTGGAAATAGCATAACAAACGCAAAAGGAGCAACAGTTACAGTACAAGGTCTATATGATGAAACAACTGAAAACACTGTATTAGCTGATCATATGGATGGACACCACAACTATGTAACACATATAGTATTAGAAGAAGGATCAGTAGATCAGACTGCAAGTAGCACATTAAACGTTGCTGCAAAGAGCAAATTAACATTAGATTTAAATGGTACAAAGTTTACATCTAGTGTTAGTAGCGGCGATGTAATAACGAATAAAGGTGAATTAACAATAAACGAAGGTTTATTTAAATTTAGTGGAACAACAAATTATGGAATTAGAACACAAGATAAGGACAGTATATTAACAATAAATAATTCTGAGATCGAATCAACTAGTAGAGGAATCTCTGTGGGAGAAGGGCAAGGACATTCTTCAGATGGTGTTATTGCTAATATAACTAACACAGAAATAAAAGTAACAAATAGTGGTAAAGGTCTTGCAATATTCGGCGATAAAGCAGTTGCTAATTTAAATAATGTTGACATTACTGCTGACGAGGACTCTTCTATCTGCTTATATTCAAATGGCGCTGCTAAAGACATAACATTGAATGTTGTTGGAGGAACTCTTTCAAGTGCTAAATGTATTGTTGCTTACTTACCAGCTGTTGGTTCTTATACATTTGATGGAACATCAATGACTGGATTAAATGGTATAGAAGTTACAGGTGGAGATTTAACATTAAAGAATCATTCAATAGTTAAAGCGACAGGAGCAACGAAATCACTTGATAGTACAGCTCAAAATTCATCAGACAATACAGGATATGGTGTAATGGTTAAAGTTATGAATACTTATGCAGCTTCAACTGATAAATTAAATATTAATATTAGAAATTCAACAATTACTAGTGAGCATGACTATGCATTAAGAGTTGCAGAGTTTAGTCATACAAAGAGAACTACACCTTTGAATATAAATATTAATCATGATTCATCAAGTTCTCTACACGGTGGAACAGGAAACTATAAGAACTTTAGACTATCAGGCGATGGAACAACAAATGTTACTATCACAGAAAATAATGTTAAACAATCTGTATAATTGATAAATATAGCAAAAAAATAGAGGGATTAGCCCTCTATTTTTTGCTATTTTAGTATATATTATTTATTTTTTATAACAACCTTTGAACCATTTCTTAATGCATACATTGTAGCATCTTTGCTTGCAACCTCTGCAGCTGTTACATATCCTTGAATTGTTGATCCTGAATAATTTGTATTTACAGTTTTTATAGAAGAACAGCTTCCATCGCTATCTGCACTATTTTCTACAACTAAAATTGCTGCAATTCTATTACTCTTTACTGTAGAATTTGTTACAGTTAAATCAAATTTTTCTGTATCTTTAGCATAGCCGTTCTTAATTTTTAATATTATGCCAGCACCTAATATGTCTGCAGAACCATTATTTAAATCGGCACCTACATTTTTTGTAACTGCTGTAGTTATTGATTCTCTTGTTGCTGTAATTGTTGAACCTCTTACTGTTAAGCTTCCACCTGCAACTTCGATTCCATCTAATCCTACCATTTCAACATTTGTAAATTCATTATCACCAACAGCTGGTATATAAGCTACCATACAATTTGATACTAATTTTCCACCTGTAACTTTGTATGAAGTATTCTTAGTATTTGCACTCGTTCCAAGGCAAACTCCCTTTGCTCCTTTTGTAGTGATATTAACATTATTTAATGTTGCTAAACCGTTGTTTCCATATAGATTAATCGCATATGCAGTATTAGTATTTTCTGTAATCTCTATATCTACATTAGATAGATTTACAGTCATACCTGCTAAATCATATTTATCTGCAGTATCTGTTGATGCACTCTCTTCTTTCTTTCCATTTGCACAGACAGCTGTACCCTTAGTAGTTATTGATCCTCCATTGATTGTTAAAGAACCTTTTCCATCAAGTAAGAATCCATTAGCAACTGTATTTACAAATACACCATTGTTAACTGTTAAATCTCCAGTTGTTTTAATCATTGATTTGCTCTCAACAGCACTAGTAACTTCTGTTCCATTTAAATCAACTGTTAATTTTTCGCTAGTTACTGCTAGTTGTGTTGTAGAAAGATCTTGTTTTAATGATCCTTCTTCTAATACGATGTTAGTTACATATGGTAAATTAGCAGCTTTTGCTAATATTGCTTTGTCAGCAGCTATGTTAGCTGTCCCACCATTAGCATCTTTTCCATCATATTTTCCTGAAACAGTAAACGAACCATTTTCACTTACTGTTACATTGTTATTTGTTGATATCATACTGTCACCAAGATATTTAGTTGTAACTTCACCGTCAACTACTAATTTTCCATCGTTATCTACATTTAATGTGTCTGCTACTTCTAATGTAACACCAGCAGGTACTGTAAGTGTTTGACCAGCAGTTAATGTAACATTTTCTGCTTTTACTTCCTTAGCACCATCTGTATATGCTTTTGTTAAAGCATCTTGTAGTGTTGTTTTTTCTCCACTATTATGTCCGCATAAAGCACATTCTTGTTCATATTCTGTTGATCCATCGCTTGTTGGTGTCCATTCTCCATATGAGCATGGTGCATCTGTTTTTTGTAATATACCTTTGTATGAAATTGAATGTGTTCCATTTTCATTATCTTCATAAGTATATTCCTCTTTAGGTACGACTACTATTTCGAATGCTTCCATTCTCTTAGATTCTCCAGATGTTCCAGCATATGCATTTGGATCATCTGCATCTACCCAATCTAACCATCCATATGTTTGAACATGTGCACGATATAATAATTTATATCCTTGTTCTTTTAATCCGTCTACTGATATTTGTAAAGCTTCAACTCTTTTTGACAATCCTACTGTTCCAACTGTTGCTGTATGATTTGCTTTAGTATCAGCTGTTACCCAATCTTGCCATCCAAATGTTTGAACATGTGCACGATATTTAAGTGTTACACCTGGTAATGTTGAAAGGTTAACTTCTAAAGCTTCCATTCTTTTGCTTTCGCCTATTGTTCCAGCATAATTCTTAGCAGCATCTTTAGCTGTTAATTCGCTGTTTGGAGCTTTATTTGTTTTATCCCAACCATATGTCTGCATATGTGCGCTGTATGTTATAATTGGTTTGCTTGCAGCGAATGATATTGTAGGTATTACTGGTAATACCATAGCTAATGCTACAAGTACTATTAAACTGCTTTTTAAAAAATTCTTTTTGACCATTTTTTTATCTCCTCCCTTTTTACTTGGAGAAGGTAAATACTTTGAAAGCTAGAAGAATAGATAAGTTGAAAACAACTATTTTTATAAAGTATGCAGTAAAAGTATGCAATAAAAAATATATAATGAACTCTTGAAGACATAGAAAACAAACACTCTCAGTAAAATTATGAATTTAAAAAATACAAAAGTATGCAATGGGGTATGCAGTAGAAATTCATATAAATAATAAAAATTTATCTCATTGTTGAAAATTAATATTTTGTATAATATAATATAATCAAAATTAATGAATAGGGAATGATTATATGAAAATTTTAATAACTGGAGCAAATGGAATGCTTGCACAATCAGTAAAAAATAGGCTTTCAAATCATGAAATTATTTGTACTGATGTAAAAGAATTAGATATAACAAATGAAAATCAAGTAATACAAAAAATAGCTGAAATTGAACCACAGTATATCATAAATTGTGCTGCATACACAGCAGTAGATAAAGCAGAGGAAAACTATGATTTGGCATATAAAATAAATAGTATAGGGCCAAAAAATTTGGCAATTGCATCTAAAAAAACGGGAGCGATACTTATACATATAAGCACAGATTACGTATTTGGAGGAGACCTAGGTTTAGATAAGGCATACATTGAAACAGATAGCAAAAATCCAGTTACGGTATATGGAAAGACAAAACTTTCAGGGGAAACAGAGATAATAAATAACACTGATAGATATTATATTTTTAGAACTGCGTGGCTCTATGGGGACGGAAATAATTTTGTAAGAACAATGCTAAAACTAGGAAATAGTAAAGATGAAATAAGCGTTGTTTCAGATCAATATGGTAGTCCAACAAATGCAGATGATCTAGCAGATATCATTTCACAAGTAATCGAGAAAAAAATTCCTTTTGGAATATATCATACAACAAATCTAGGATTTACTACTTGGTATGATTTTACAAAAAAGATATTTGAAATAGCAAATATCTCATGTAAAGTAAAACCAGTAACTACAGATGAATATATTAAAATGATGAATGTTGTACAAGCTAAAAGACCATTCAATTCAAAGCTTTCCAAAGATAAAATTTTAAAAGAAGGAATAGAAATACCAATGTGGGAAGAAAGTTTGAAAAAATATTTAGACTTGTATAAGTAATTTAGAATAAAGCATGAATTTTTATGAAAACATTTATATATTTTATTGCAAAATTTGACTTTTTATTATATAGTTATTTTATAAATTACAAAAACAAAAGGAGGATTATGATATATTTTTAATATATCATATAAATATTTTATGAGTAATAGAAAAGGTATTGTTTTAGCTGGTGGTAGTGCTACAAGACTATATCCATTAACACTTGCAATTTCAAAGCAAATTATGCCAGTATATGATAAACCAATGATATATTATCCATTATCAGTTTTAATGGAAGCAGATATAAGAGAGGTGCTAATCATATCAACACCAAGAGATATTGTAACATTTAAAGAGCTCCTTGGCGATGGAACACAATGGGGAATGAATTTTACATATAAAGTGCAAGAAAAACCAAATGGGTTAGCAGAAGCATTCATTATAGGTGCAGATTTTATGGGCGAAGATAATGTTGTTATGATATTAGGTGACAATATGTTTTATGGATCTCATTTACCAGAAATATTAAAAAGGGCAAATGAAAGAGAAGAAGAAGCAACAATATTCGGATATTATGTAAAAGACCCAAGGGCCTATGGAGTTGTAGAAATAGATGAAAATGGAAATGCAGTATCAATAGAAGAAAAACCAGAAAATCCAAAATCAAATTATGCGGTACCAGGGTTATATTTCTATACAAATGAGGTTTCACAAATTGCAAAGCAAATAAAACCATCAGCAAGAGGAGAATTAGAAATAACATCAATAAATGACGAATATATGAAAAAGGGCAAATTAAAAGTAGAAAAGCTAGGAAGAGGGATGACATGGTTTGATACAGGAACACATGATGCCTTGATAGAAACAG
>CANQMI010000067.1 GCA_947624905.1 uncultured Clostridia bacterium | reverse complement strand
AATATGGTAAGAAAGGGAGAAATGATGGATGTAGAAGACATCGTTGACTTACTTTCTATTGACCTAATTGGTGTTGTACCAGATGATGAATACATAATTACACAAACTAATAAAGGAGAACCAGTAGTATCAAACAAAAAAGCACCTTCCGGAAAAGCATATAGAGAAATCGCTAAAAGAGTACTTGGAGAAAACATAGAAGTAACTATACCAGGAAGAGAAAAAGGATTTTTTGCAGCAATAAAAAGATTATTTAGTAAAAAATAGCAAAAATTGAAACGAAGGTGGAATAATAATGTTTGAAAATATAATAAAATTCTTTAAAAATTTACGGAAAAGCAAATAAAAACAATAATTCAAAAGATACAGCAAAAGAAAGATTGCATTTAGTTTTAATGCAAGATAGAGCAAATGTATCTGCTGATTTTCTTGAGCTTATGAAACAAGAAATAATAGAAGTAATCAAGAAATATATAGATGTAGATGAATCTGCAATTGATGTAAGAATGACAAATAGACAAAATGAAGATGGAACAAGTGGTGCACCTGCATTATATGCTAACATTCCAATAGTAAGTATAAAAGATGATGTACTAAGAGAGAAAAATAAAACAAAACAAGAGGAAAAAGAAGAAAAACACGAGGAAGAAGCAAAGCCAGAAGAAGAAAAAAAAGAAAAACCAGAAGAAGCTTCAGAGGAAGCAACTGATGAAACTGAACATAAGGATGAAAAAACAGAAGTAGAAGCAAAAGAGGAAAATGAACCTGAGCAAAAACTTGAAACAACGGAGACAACAAGCAAACATTAGTATAAATTTTAAGAGGTTTATAATGAATAAAAAAATGCTAAAAAATGTAGAATGGGGAATACTTATCTGCTCAATAGTCCTATTATGTATAGGACTAGTTGCGTTATTTTCAGCAACTCAAGAACAAGACTATGATGAGTTTAATAAACAAATCTTGTGGGCAGTAATAAGTATTCCCATAATGCTTATTATAATATTTGTTGATTATAATTTAATAGCTAAAATTTCACCAGTCTTATATGGTCTTATTTTGATTGCACTTGTTTTAGTTTTATTTACAGAACCTATACATGGTGCTAGTAGCTGGTTTAAAATTTCAGAAACTTTAACTATACAGCCATCAGAATTCGCAAAAGTTATTTTAATAATATTTCTATCTTATATAATGGTAAAATTACAAAAGGACGACAGAAAAGAAATTAATAAATTATGGAAATTAGGACTTATTTTATTAATTTCTGGAGTACCAATGATATTGATAGTTTTACAACCAGATTATGGAACAGTTATGGCATTTATAGTAGCTGTAGCATTTATGCTATTTGCGTCAGGAATAGATAAAAAATATGTAATAGCAGTTATGCTGATAGTTGTAATTACTTTGCCATTACTATATTTCTTTGTACTACCAGAACATGCTAAAACTAGAATAGATGTATTTTTGAATCCAGAATTAGATCCAAGAGGTGCTGGATATAATCTACTTCAATCTAAGATTGCAATAGGATCAGGACAACTTTTCGGTATGGGAATACTCATGGGTAACCAAACACAACTTGGATATTTGTACCCAAAAACTACGGACTTTATTTTTTCAGTAATAGGAGAGGAAATAGGATTCGTAATAGCAGCACTTGTAGTTGTATTGTATGTAATCATGATTACAAAAACGATATATGTTGCAAAAACAGCAAAAGATGATATTCGGAGGATATATTGCGACAGGCATTGCCGGAATATTTGCCTTTCATATGATAGAAAATATAGGAATGACAATGGGACTTTTGCCAATTACTGGAGTACCACTTCCATTTGTAAGTTATGGAGGTAGTTCACTCATCACTAATTTTATATGTATAGGACTTCTTTTAAATATAAGTGCTAGACGTAAAAAAGCTATATTTATGGATTAAGGAAAATAAAAAATGGAACTATTACACAAACTAAAAATCGGAGATGTAGAGCTTGAAAATAATATAATACTTGCACCAATGGCAGGAATAACAGACCTGCCATTTAGATTAATATGTAAAGATTTTGGAGTAGGTGCAGTTTGTACAGAAATGGTAAGTGCCAAAGCTTTAATGTATGGAGATGAAAAAACAAAACTCCTTTTAAACACGAATGGTGAAAAAAGGCCAATTATTGTACAACTTTTTGGAAGTGATATAGAAGCTATGAAGGTTGCTAGCAAATATGTTGAAAGTATCGCAGATATTATCGACATAAATATGGGATGTCCTGCACCAAAAGTTGTGAAAAATGGAGATGGTAGCAAATTATTATTAGATATAGATTTAGCAGTAGACATAGCTAAAGCTGTTGTAAACGAGGTTTCTAAACCAGTAACAGTAAAGACAAGAAAAGGATGGGATAGCAAACATATAGTTTATGAGGAACTTCGGAAAAAGATTAGAAGATGTTCGGAGTAAAAGCAATTACACTTCATCGGCAGGACAAGAGAAGAGTATTTTTCAGGAAATAGCGATTTAGACGCAATAAAAAATTTGAAGGAAAAATTACATATTCCAGTTATTGCAAATGGCAATATCATGAATGAAAAAGATGCTAGAAAAGTATTGGAGTATACAAAAGCAGACGGAATTATGATAGCAAGAGGAGCATTGCGGAAATCCTTTTATATTTGAAAACATTATAAATTATTTAAAAGATCAGAAAGAACCAGAATCTGTAAAAAAAGAAAAACTCTTAGAGACTATAATAAAACATATAAATCTTGAAATAAAAGAAAAAGGTGAATACACAGGAATACGAGAGATGAGAAAACATTTAGCTTGGTATACAAAAGGATTAAAAAATAGCAGTGCTATTCGAAATAGTATAAACTTGATAGAAAGTCAAGAAGATTTAATAAATACTTTAACAGAATACTTTAATTTAATATGAATATATAAATAGAAAGATAATAATTCTTGAAAAAAAAAAGAACAAGAGGAAAGTGAGGAAAACTGTGAGAAAGAAAAGAATCTTTCTATTTTTTATTTTTTTAATCTGTATAATTATTTTAATAATTGCTTATAAATTATCAAATTTAGGAAATAATATAAATAAATCAGATGACTATAAAATTTTAAATATTAGTTCTTATGAAGCGGAAGTTCAAGTAGAAGTTCACAGTAATAAAAATACGAATAAGTATCTACTAAAACAAAAATATGTAGAACCTAATATCTTCAGACAGGAAATAATTAAACCAGAGAATATAAATGGCCTTACAACAACATTTGATGGAACAAATCTTACTCTAGAACACAGTAATCTAAATTTAAAAACTGTATATGAAAATTATAGTTCCATGACGCGGAAGTTCATTAAGCTTGAATAACTTCATAGATGAGTATAAAAATAATGGAGGAGAAATAGAAGAAAATAATCAAGAAATAATAATTAAAATAAAATCAGACAATGAAAACAAATATGAAATGTATAAGAAATTATATATAAGCAAAAGCACTAAATTACCAACTAAAATGGAGATATTAGATATTAACGAAAACGTAACAGTTTACATATTATATAACGAGATAAAAATAAACAAAACAAGTAAGGAAGAAATACTTGAAAAATAAAATATCTCAAAACTAATAGTTAAAATATATCTGAAAATATATGCAATAATAGGAGTGAAACAATATGGTAATAAAAAGAGGAGATATGTTTTATGCAGATTTAAGTCCAGTAGTTGGATCAGAACAAGGAGGAATAAGACCAGTAGTCATTATACAAAATGATACAGGAAATAAATATAGTCCAACAGTCATTGCAGCGGCAATTACATCACAAACAGGTAAAACAAAATTGCCAACACACATAGAAATAGGGTCGCAAAATAATGGGCTAAAATCAGATTCAATAGTGCTAACTGAACAAATTAGAACTATAGACAAGAGCAGACTTAAAGAAAGAATTGGACATATAGATGATAGTAATATAATGAATCAAATAAATAATGCTATAGGAGTTAGCTTTGGTTTAGATGAATAACAAAATAGGAGGGAGTCCTCCTATTTTGTTTTTAAATGTTTAATAATATCGATCTCATTGTAAAGTCTATGGATGAGTTCTTCTTTATTTTTTAGAGCTGCTTCATATTCATCAAGTACATCACGGTAATTGTCAGCGGTTTCACCTTTTTCAAAGAGTAATTTCATATATTCTTGATAGTAGTCTGATTTGTTTTTTGAATTCTGAGCTTTTTCATGAAATTTCTGAATTTTATTCAATCTTTTTATTTGTTCCTTGATATACTTTACATATTCCATTGTAAGTCCAATTTCATATAAAATATCATCAATAACAACTTTGAATAAGACTTTAAGAACTTTCATATTAATTTTACCAAATCTTGAATCTGTAGATAAGGTATCTAATGCTACTGTTTGACGAGATGGCTCAGTTTCTTTTATAAGTAGTTTTAAAGTTTCTGATATATTTATATGAGTAGTATACTGCCTTTTTGTTACTATTGCATCATATACGTCTGCAATATGTATAATCTGAGCAAAATATGGTATATCTTTTTCAGTCAAACCATTTGGATATCCAGAGCCATCTAAACATTCATGATGATAAAGAGCTCCAGCAGCATAAGGTCTAAGCTTTGGATCTTTCATACACATATTGTATCCAATAGTAGTATGAGTTTTCATGATTTCAAATTCTTCATCAGTTAACCTTGTAGGTTTTGTCAATATTTCAATGGGAATGAATGCTTTACCTATATCGTGCATATAAGCAGACATAGTGGCTAAAAGAGTGAATGATTTGCTTGCATGAAGATATTCACAAATTCTGCATGTTAAATTAGCAACATTTTCACTGTGAACTCTAGTGAATTTATCCAAGTTTTCAAGTACATTTAGTTGATATCTCATGGTTTGATCTAAGTTATATGATTTTAAATTAGTTGGATTATAAAAACTAATTTCTTCATTAAATTTAAACATAATTTTCTCCTTTGTATAAATAAATCATAACATTTATAATAAAAAAAATCAATAGGTAAAATTTTGTATTGCGATTTTAATTAAATTATGGTAAAATAATTTAGTAAAATATTCGGGCGTCGCCAAGCGGTAAGGCATCGGACTCTGACTCCGACATGCGTTAGTTCGAATCTAACCGCCCGAGCCAAAAAGCTAATAGGATTGTAGTAGAAATATTGTAGTTTTGTGCTAAATTTGGAGCTAAAAATCATAAAAAGTAGCTCCGAATTTTTAATATTTTGAGTAAAAAACGACGATATTTTTTCAAGATATAGCAAATTTATGATATAAATAAAATATAAATTTTGCTAAAGTTTTTTACTTAATATATGGGAGGATTATATATGACAGAAAAAGAAGTTATAGATGCAATAAAATATATGCAAAAGTATCAAACGGAAACGGATAAATTAGAAGCAAAAACTGCAGAAAAAGACTTTCCTAAAAAATGTTATGATACAATTTCTGCATTTGCTAATAAGTACGGTGGAATTATAATATTTGGAATAAATGAGCATAATAATTTTAAAGAACAAGATGTATATGATGTAAATGATTTGCA
>CANQMI010000066.1 GCA_947624905.1 uncultured Clostridia bacterium | reverse complement strand
TCCGTGATTTAATGGAATTTTCTCTTTGACTAGTAAATTCAGTTAAATGTGGATTTTACTTTTATATTTAACCATTTGTATTACTATTCTACTATATCAAGTAAATTTTTTTCTTCCATTCCTTCCAAATTGTAATACGTCGAAGGAATAAGTCCAACGATTACATTTTCAATTAGTACAATTTGATTCGTTATGCTATCTTCTATGGTATCATAAGGCGTCAGTATGCTTACTTTACACTCAACATCTAAATAAAGTCTATGAATTGTTTGATTTATTCCTGTACTTTCAAACTCACTTCTCACCTTAGTCTCTACATTTCCTGAAGTTTCAAGTTTTATTGGAATACTTGGCCCTATACCTGATAAAAACCTTATTCCAGTCAAACTTCCGAAGTTTAATATGTACATTGCTGTTTGAATTTTTCGTTATCTCTTCTTCTATCTTGACTGCTACATTTGAGGCTATAGAATTTATTATCATAACATTTGCCTCTATCATAGTTACATTACCTTGTTCATCTCTATGTATTGTCATTAAATCTTCATAGGTATAATTTGCTATTGCTTCACTGGTCATTTTATTTGCAATTAAAGTTGCCTTATTTCTGCTTTCATCAATACATATCTTATCAATTATGGGATTTATTGCATTAATTATCATAACCATTGCAAAAATTGCAATGGTTATTGTTAAAATAATTTCAGATATTCTCTTACTTTTAATATTTAATTCTCTCTTTGGGAATCTATTAAAGCTGATATATGGTATTTTTATTCTTTTTCTTGAATATATCTTTTCCATACTTTATAATATGCTCACACTTTGATTTATGTTCTACATATTGAACATTTTGGTATAAATAGCTGTGTTCCAACATCTATATTATCTGGATTTTCCAAATTGTTTACTCTTACAATATCTTTAATTGTACTTTTATATTTTTTGGCGATTCTCCATAAAGTATCACCTGGTTTTACAAAATATATGACCATACTATATGGGTTTTCATCATTGTTTTCAAGCTCTTGTATGTTATCAATAACACTTACAGTTTCCAAATTGTATGAATTCATATTTGCTTCCAAATCTATTTTCACTTCTATGTCCATATTATCAATCAAAAACTCTTGTACTTTAGGAACTATTTCTACATTTACCTTGCTTTCTGAATTTAATCCTTCGATTTCCTCTGTAAAATCAAATGGCATAGTTCTCTTTAATGTAGTTAAATCATTTTCATCACTATTTGAAAGTACAAAATCAAGTTCTAATTCTCCATTTACCCTTACTCTATTATCAAAAACATTCTTTTCATTTATTGTCGGAGTTATGCTTACATTGCAAATTTTTACATGATCCATATCTTCTAATTGGACTCTATCTCTTACACTTATTGTATCGCTTGTATTTTTCATGTTTATAAGAGTACTTACCTTTGTTTCTTCAAATGATAGATTCTTACTTGGGCTATACATATCTTGTATTATATTTACATCTTTATTTTCATAAACATTGCAGAATATTTCTAATTCTATTTCCACATAGATTGAATGTTCTTCTTTTGAATTTGGTTTTACAATAATATTTTTTAATTTGTATTTAACATCACAAAGATTATCTTCTGAAACTCCAGGCACATCAATGAATCCCATTACTGGTATCGTTTCTTCAACTTTTTTTAATCTTCCTTCGTCTGTCAAATACAATATTCTGACACTTACATCAGCTTTTGCAAGTACTTTATTATAGCTTACTTTTGTATCTTTATTTATAATATTAAAATCTGTATTAAGTATCTCTGCAATAGTATCTGTATTTTCAATTATTAAACTTTCTTTTGCATAGGCGCGATTTGAATTTTGACCTACTAATGAATTCATTTGTAGTGGAGTTATTTGTAATTGTATGTCATCTACATTGTTAATTTCTTTTACGATCTCTTCATTCTCGTTAGAAGAAACATTTATATCGACTTGTAAAAGTACCTTGAAGCTAACTTTTCTTCCATTCAAGACTTTACACTCAATTTCTTTAATTTGAACATTTTCATCAAGTATCATTCTCGAATTCACACCCGGGAAATCAAGTATTTCTGTAAAATCTATTGTAGCCAGGCATCCTCTTACTCTGTTGTCGTCTGTATCAGCTAAGTACATAAGATATATATTTATATTTCCATCTAATCTAATTTTGTCATCCAAAACCTCTTTCTTATATATACAGACATTTCCATTTGCACTTATATCATTTAATATATCTGGTTTTGTATCTGGAATAATTGTATCTCCTTGAACATTTATCTGAAAAGTTTTACTCCCTACAATCTTATTAATACACAGATTTTCTTTTACTGTCTCTACCATTTATTTTCCTCCTCTTTATATTTGTTTTTCTTTATTATATATATGTAATAAGGACAAAAAAATTCCAATAAAAAATAAGTATAACTACTGGGTAATTATACTTATTTTTCGTTGTTTTGTAATTTTTATTCTTTTATCCTAAATTTTCTATAACATCTTGTAGCAATTCATGTCTAATTTTTCTAGAGGTTTCTGCTCTTGGTGGAACAATAGAACAGTAATTTTCTCCATCAAATATTTGAAGATCTATTGTTCTAGTTAATACATCTGTATAACTATATGTTGCATTTCCCTCTTCTTTGTCATATTTTACGACGAATAAATTTGGATATGCTTTTTCAAGTGTTGCTTCTTTTTCAAAGAATTTACTTCTACCTAATGTTCCTTTTACTATTATTTTTTGTCCTACTTTTTCCTCTATATCTCCTCTTAAGTTTGTGATATCATCCCTGTAAATCATTTGACCACCTACTTTATCAAGATGAATAAAGTATATCATTTTTGCCGTAATTTGTCAAAAAATATTTTTATTTGTAAAACGATAAATTACTTGATTTACAAGAGATTTATACAAATTATTTTTAATGTTACAATTTTGTTACAATTTTGTAATAAAATTGTAACATCTACTTTTTCCCCTTTGCAAATCTACCTCCGACTCTCTTTCCTTGGTCTCCAAGTTCCTTGGAAATATCTCGTGCTGTCACTATATTATTTCTATCAGTTATTGCAATTTTTTCTGCAACAATTAATGGATCCATAAAATCTATTAAAACTCTTCCTGGAGAAGATGCAAAATTTGCTCCGAGACGCCATTATTGCTTCAAAAAAACTTTGACAAGCTCCTGCAAATATAACTAAGTCTTTATTAGGATTTGATGCTTTTTTTGCCTCTATTACTGTTTTGATAAAATATTTTGAATTTCTATAATTATATATATCATTATAATTCGTTCCATTTCTAATCATTCCGATCATGTCCAGTCACTACCAGTATATCTGGATTATACCTTCTAATTAAATCACCAACAACTTGTGGTTGTCTATTTTCTGGTATATTTTTTACTATTGCCTTCAAGCCTACCTTATTATAGTATCTTGACGATTTCTGAGTATATTTTCTATCTCCATCTAAATGTAAAATTAAAGCATCAGTTGTTCTTATATTTCTACTTTTCTTGTAAAATAGCTTTTTTGTTGCTTGACTTACTCTTTTTTTGATTTTTGTTTCTATGCCTCTTTTTTCTGTCTCAATTTGTTCTCTTTCTATTTTCTCTAAATCGCTCAAAGGTGCATCTGCTTCTATTCTGTACTTTACACCTTTTAATATTGCATAGAAGTTGCCATTTGTACTTTTTATTATTCTATCTACATAAAAGAGAATATCTTTACCATAAGATATTCTTCCTACAATATCTCCTTTTTTTATTCTCACTTGTTACACCTCTATTTTTGGTCTTATTACATTTTATGATATTTTTTGATATATGGTGTAGATAAATAATTTTCTTTTTACATAATTTATTTACTTTTTTTAAAAAACACTTGCAATTTTTACTAAAATATGATATTATTGTAACGAAATATAATTTAACATGATATATTTTTAAATTTACTGATGCCTGATGTACAATTACATGTGGCATTTGAGAAAAGAACTGAAAAAGCTTTTGGGGGAGTTAACCTTACATATAGTAATTCTGTTGACCTCCAACACTACAACGTTTTGTCTGACATGTCCTCTCACAATTACCTTTTCTCTCCTAAAGCTTTATCTTTTTCAGTTCGGTCCCCCTATTACATAGGGGGATTTTATTTATATAAACCCATGTATTTAAATTATCATACTTGAAAAACATTTAAATATATGTTATACTTTTTATAACTTCAAACGCTTGATATGGCTTTGATAATTTGAATTATAAAAATGCTTCGAAAGTTTCAAGCATTTTTATAATAGAGTCTGAAGTATCAAATACATCAGAATGGAGGTTTTTTTAAAACTTAATATCTACCCCAGTAGCGCCTTTGCTTATCTCGTAAATTCTTCTGCGAAAGGTAGGTGAAAGTTCTCCTCTTTAAATTTAGGGCTAAACTATTGAATGATACTTCGTTCTCGGGTCCCCTTGCATTTTTTGCAAGGGGATTTTATATAGAATAAAGGACAAAATACATTTGCTTGTACTTTGCCCTAATTTATCAATTATCTTTATTTTAACCAATCTTGATTTTCAAGATACCAGTCAATTGTCTTGACAATTCCATCTTGAAAATTCGTATTTGGTTTCCATCCTAAGTCTCTTTGTATCTTAGTTGAATCAATTGCATATCTATAATCATGACCTTTTCTGTCTTGAACAAATTCAATTAAATCTTCTGATTTACCTAATCTTGACAAAATTAATTTTACTATATCAATGTTTCTTTTTTCATTATGTCCACCAATATTATATCTCTCGCCTGCAACTCCGTGATGATATACTAAATCAACTGCCTCACAATGATCATTGACATATAACCAGTCTCTAATGTTATTTCCCACTCCATATACTGGAAGTTTCTTATCTTGTAAAGCTAATTTTATCATATGAGGAATTAGCTTCTCATTGTGTTGGTATGGTCCATAATTATTAGAACAATTCGTAACATTAACATTCATCTTATAAGTTTTTCTATATGCAAGAGCTATCAAATCAGAACCAGCTTTTGATGCAGAATATGGACTATTAGGTTTGATTTGAGAAGTTTCAGTAAAATATCCTTCTTCTCCAAGTGAGCCGTATACTTCATCTGTTGAAATATGTACAAATTTATTATCGCTTCCCTCTCCCCAAACATTTTTAGCAGCTTCTAAAAGAGTATGAGTACCTATAACATTAGTATGTGTAAATATAAAAGGATCTTTTATACTATTATCAACATGACTTTCTGCAGCAAAATGTATTATTCCATTTATATTATACTTTTTTAATATATCTAAAACTAAATCATAATCGCATATATCACCCTTGATAAATGTGATTTTGTCCATTACTTTTTTTAGATTATCTAAATTTCCTGCATAAGTTAATTTATCTAAAACAACTATATTATAATTTGGATATTTATCTACAAAATATTCTGCAAAATTTGCACCTATAAATCCTGCAGCCCCTGTAATTAATACATTGTTACTCATATATATTCCTCCATATTACAAATCTTTAAATAAGTCTGTATTTCTTAATTCTTTTAGAGTAGGCCATCTTGAATCTTTTTCTGAAGTTAATAACTCATCCTTATCTATGTCTCCAAAAGGCCACTCTATACC
>CANQMI010000065.1 GCA_947624905.1 uncultured Clostridia bacterium | reverse complement strand
TATACATTTATTGAATATCTTTCATATAAACTTAAAAAATATGGAAAAAAGGCGATACCATATCTAAATATTCTTGAAGAAGAAATAAATAAACAGGGCCTCACACTTCAAGAAGTTATCAAAAAAGAACACTATGATATAGCACTAAAAAAGATGTCGATAGGAAACAGTATAAAAAGCATACATGCTCTTCAAAGAATAAACTTTTTAGAGATATTTGAAAAAATAAATGGAGTAGAAGAAATACTAAAAGATGATCCAAGCGGAATTTATGATAATATGAACTATAAAACAAAAGAGTACTACAGAAATAGAGTAAAAGAAATAGCTAAAAAGACAAAAATATCTGAAATCTATGTTGCAAAAAAGGTTATAGAGTTAGCAAAACAGGGTGAAGCTGGTAAGAAAAATAATCACATTGGATTTTATCTAATTTCTGATGGAATACCAGAGCTATATAAAAGCCTAGGACTAAAAAAGAATAGTACAAAACAAACGATGAAAAAGAAAATAAATCTATATATTTCAAGTATATATGTTATATCCATAGTTATAGCGCTTCTCTTTGGGATAAGCCTTGCTCTATCTTCAAACAATATAATTCTAGGTATAATAGAAGGAATACTTGTATTTATTCCAGTAACAGAAATAGTTATTGGGATTATACAAAACGTAATGAATAAGGTAGTCAAACCAAAACTAATACCAAAGCTTGATTTAAGTGATGGTATAAAAAAAGAATATACTACAATGATAGTAATACCAACAATCATAGAAAGCAAGGAAAAGGTACAAGAATTAGCAAAAAAACTTGAAGTATATTACTTAGCAAATAAATCAGAAAACTTATACTGTACCATTCTAGGAGATTGTACATCAAGTTCTCGAGAATATGAAACAAATGATCAAGGGATAAAAGATACGGGTATCTATGAAATAGAAAAACTTAACAAAAAGTATCCGAAAGAAAGTGGAATACCTAGATTTAATTTTCTATATAGGAAAAGAGTTTGGAATAATCAAGAAAAATGCTACTTAGGCTGGGAGAGAAAAAGGGGATTATTAACAGAGATAAATGAATATCTGATATATGAAAAAGGTGATCAAGAAAGAAAGCCGAAAAATAATTTTATCGTAAACACTATAGAAGACTACAAAATAAAAGATAAGATAAAAGATAAATTGAATATAAAATACATCATTACTCTTGATGTTGATACAAATTTAACCTTGAATTCTGGAATAGAACTAATCGAGGCTATGGCACACCCTTTAAATAGGCCAATAATTGATCAAGAAAAAAGAGTAGTCGTAGATGGTTTTGGAATAATACAACCAAGAATCGGAATAGACCTTGAGTCAAGTACAAAGAGTATATTTACAGAAATATTTGCTGGAGATGGAGGAGTAGATTCTTACACAAATGCAATCTCAGATACTTACCAAGATAATTTTGATGAAGGTATCTATACGGGAAAGGGAATCTATGATCTTGATGTATTTTACCAAGTTATCAAGGATAGAATTCCCGAAAACACAGTTCTAAGTCATGATTTACTCGAAGGGTGTTTCTCAAGATGTGGATTAAGTTCAGACATAATGCTACTTGATGGTTTCCCAACAAATTACATGTCATATATGTCAAGGATTGCGAGGTGGATAAGGGGAGATTTTCAGATACTACCATATCTTTCAAGTAATGCACTAAATGGACTTTCAAAATTTAAAATAATCGACAACATAAGAAGAAGTTTGCTTGAAATTTTTGTTATGGCTAATCTAATATTTTTGCTTATAGTATATTCCATATACAGAGTAAATATAGCAAAATACGTTACTAC
This sequence comes from uncultured Clostridia bacterium, assembly GCA_947624905.1. Classification (GTDB taxonomy): domain Bacteria; phylum Bacillota; class Clostridia; order TANB77; family CAG-508; genus JAAWPK01. The sequence goes on along the minus strand of CANQMI010000065.1, from coordinate 4,060 downwards.
AAGTATCTTAGCAATTGCTATTTCAAGTATAATAGAAATAATAAACTATATAATTTTCAGGAAAGAAAACATCAAGAAACAGAAAAAATTTACGAAAAAAATAGATGGATTAAAATCATGTATATATAGAGCCTTGATTAGTATAATAGTCTTACCACATAAGGCCTATCTATCATTAGTCTCAGAAGTTAAAACAATCTATAGAATGACGGTATCAAAAGAACATCTACTTGAATGGACAACTTCAGAGGAAGCCGAGAAATCTTGCAGAAAAGATTTAAAATCAATATACATGTATATGATGCCAAATCTAATCTTTGGATTTTCAAGTTTGATTATTCCTAGATGTATAAATATGAATCTGGCTTTAGAATTATTTTTGCAAATATTAGGAATATCTTGGATAGTTGCGCCTGCTATAATGTACTATATAGGCAGACTAAGGGAAGAGAAAAAGAGCATAGAGCTTTTAAATAATCAAGAAATAGAATATATTAAAAAAATTGCAAAAGATACTTGGAGCTACTTTGATGAATATATGAATCAAGAAAACAATTTCCTTCCACCTGACAATTTTCAAGAAAGCAGAAGAGAGAAAATAGTTCAAAGGACATCTGCAACAAATATAGGACTGGGCCTTATGACAATAATATCAAGCTATGATCTAAAATTTATAACACTTGAAAAAGCTCTCATAAAATTGGAAAATCAAGTTAAAACCATAGAAAAACTTGAGAAGTGGAATGGACATCTATATAATTGGTACAACACAAAAACACTTGAACCTTTACGACCAAGATATATTTCAACTGTAGATAGTGGAAATTTTGTAGGATATCTCTATACCGTAAAAATGTTTCTTGAAGAAAAGTTAAATACGCAATATCAAGAGAGAATAAGTATCTTATTAGATAAAATAAGCAGTCTAATTGATAATACAGATTTTTCGTATCTATACAATAGTGAAAATAGATTATTGTCAATAGGATTTAACTTAGAAGACAATAAATTAACAGATACGTATTATGATTTACTTGCATCAGAATCAAGACAGGCAAGTCTTGTAGCAATTGCAAAAAAAGATATACCTTCAAAACACTGGAATAATTTAAGTCGTACTCTAACAAAACTTGGAAAATATAAAGGTTTAATATCTTGGTCAGGTACAGCTTTTGAGTATCTTATGCCAAATATAAACATCAAAAAATACAAAGGAAGTCTTTTAGATGAATCGTGCAAATTCATGATTATGAGTCAACAAAAATATAGTAAGGGATTGCGGTATACCTTGGGGGATATCAGAGGCAGCATTTAACTTGAAAGATTTAAATTCAAATTACCAGTACAAGGCTTTTGGAGTTCCATGGCTTGGACTAAAAAGAGGACTTGCTGATGAAATGGTTGTATCAAGTTATGGTACAATTCTTGCAATAACAGATTATCCAAAAGAAGTAGTAAACAATTTAAAATTACTTGAGTCCCAAGAAATGTACGGAAAATATGGATTCTATGAATCGATAGACTATACACCATCAAGAGTTCCAACTGGCAAAACAAATGCAGTTGTAAAAACATATATGGCACACCATCAAGCATTAATTCTATTATCAATAAACAACTTGATAAATAACAACATCTTGCAAAAGAGATTTATGAGTAATCCAGAAATCAAAGCAATAGATATTCTGCTTCAAGAAAAGATGCCAAGTGATATGTTAATTACAAAAGAGAAAAAAGAAAAAACAAGAAAAATAAAATACACTGCCTATGATAGCTATGTTGAGACATCATATTCTAAACTTGATACCTATTCAAGAAAGTGCAATATCATATCAAATGAAGATTATATGATTTGCATAAATGACAAAGGAGAAGGATTTAGCAAATATCAAGATATCCTAGTAAATAAGTATCAAGATACAGGGAATTCTTCAAACGGAATATTTTTCTATATAAAAGATTTACAAACAAATCAAATATGGAATACAAACTATGACGGAGAATCACAAGACAAATACAATATCACTTTTTCTGCAGATAAAATTAAATATGTAAAAGCTAGAGATGACATAGAAACAGAGGTAAATATAATTTGTGCACAAACATTGCCGTCAGAAATAAGAAGTATCAAAATAAAAAATAAATCTGATCAAGATAAGAAGATAGAAGTTATTAGTGCATTTGAACCAGTACTCTCTAAAAAAGAAGAATATATTGCACATCCAGCATTTAATAATCTATTTTTAAAATATGATTTATCAGAAAATTGGGATATAATCGTAAAAAGAGTCCCAAGAAATAATTCTCAAAAGAATATGTATCTTGGTGCAAATCTTTTCGTATCAGATGGAGAAGATAGTAAACTTGAGTATGAAATAAATCTAACAAATCTACTGAAAATATTAGAAGGAAGAGGCAAATTTACAAGCCAGATTGGGCTAGTGACAGAACCTTGCATAGCATTTAAAAGAAAAATAAATTTAAAGGCTAATGATGAAATAACTTTAAACCTTGTAATTAGTATCTCAGAAAATCTAAACGAAGTAATAGGTACTTTGGAATATTATAAAATACCCGAAAATGCAAAAATGGAATTCAGTATATCTAAAACTAGGGTAGAAGAAGAATCAAGATATTTGGGAATAAAACGCCAAGATTTAATTGCATTTCAAAATATTTTGCCTTATATAATGCTACCTAATCCTATCAAATCCCTATATCTAAACAAATTACCTAAAAAAGAGTATAAACAAAGTGATTTTTGGAAATATGGAATTTCAGGTGATTTACCGATAATACTTGTTAAAATAAAATCATTAAATGATATCTATGTAATCAAGGAAATACTAAAAGTATTTGAGTATATGAGAACAAAAGGAATAAGAACAGATTTAATCATCCTTGACTATGAAAAAAATGTATATGAACAATATGTAAAAGAGCAAATTATACAAGAAATTTTAAATATGCAGATAGGATATCTTACAAATGTTAGTGGCGGAATATTTATATTAAATAACAATGAAATAGAAGATCAAGAATTATTTGAGTACAGGGCAAATATTGTAATACCAGCAAACAAAGGAAATTTAACTGACATTATAAAAGAAATGGAAGAAGAATATAAATTAAATTCAAGAAATATAGGGGAAGATAAAAAAATAGAAAAAGAGATTCCAAATTTCGAAAAAATAAAACCAAATATCGATTTTGATAAACTTGAATATTACAATGGTTATGGAGGATTTTCACAAGACGGAAAAGAATATATCATAAAAATAAACAAGGAGAATAATACCCCAACTCCTTGGAGCAATGTCCTTGCAAACGAAAAATTTGGAACAGTGGTAACAAGCAATATGGGTGGATATACTTGGAGCAAAAACAGTAGATTAAATAGGATAAGTTCCTGGGCTAATAACCCTGCAAAAGATATTCCATCTGAAATAATTTATTTCAAGGACATGGATTTTGGAAAGATATGGACATTAAATGCTTTGCCAATTCCAGATGATGATGATTACTATATAACTTATGGCTTTGGATATGCAAAATATTATCATTCAAGTTTAGGAATTATACAAGAAGCGGAAGTATTTGTTCCAAAAGATGATAGCATTAAAGTGAATATAGTAAGACTCAAAAATACAACTTCTGAAAAAAGAACATTCAAACTTATATACTATGTTAAACCTGTACTTGGAGAAGATGAGATAAAAACAGATGGATACATTGATCTGTCATTTGAAAACAATATCGTATTTGCAAAAAATACGATAAATGATGGATTATCTGGAATTGTCTATGTCTCAAGCAGTGAAAAAATTTTATCATACACGGGAAACAATTTATCCTTTGTAGGTAACGGAAATTTATCAAATCCTGAATCTATAAATAAAATAGAATTAAGTGGGGAAAATGGATTGGGAAATCCATCTTGCATTGCAATAGAACTACAAATAGAGCTAGAACCTTATGAAGATAAGCAAATCGTTATAATGCTTGGAGAAGAAGATGAAAAACTTCAAGCAATAGAAATGGCGGAAAAATATCAAGATAT
>CANQMI010000064.1 GCA_947624905.1 uncultured Clostridia bacterium | reverse complement strand
AATGTAAGAAATCTGGAACAAGGAGCAGTAACTGTATCAAATCATATACTAATTTTAGATTGTGCTATGGTTGGATTAGCCTGTGGATTTAAAAAAGTATATTATACGACAAGAGAGGGAAGCTTCAAGATTCCATTTGTAAGAAAACTAATTAAACTGCTAAGAGCAATCCCGATACCGACAGCAGTAAGTAATAAAAAGCATTTTACGACAGCAGTTGGAGAAATATTAAATGATGGAGGTATAGTTCATTTTTATCCAGAAGCATCTTTGTGGCCATATTATGAAAAATTAAGAAACTTTAAATATGGAGCATTTAATTTTGCGGTAGAAAATGATGTGCCAATTGTTCCAATGGTGTTAAAACTTAGGGATCCAAAGGGAATAAGAAAATTCATAAAAAATAAAAAAGATGTTACATTAGTTATTTTGAACCCAATCATGCCTGAAAAAGGTGATTTGGATAAAAAACAAAAAGTAGGTAATCTAAAAGAAAAAGTGTATCAAGAAATGGAAAAAAATTTAAAATAAATACATAAAAGAGTAATAATTTATTACTCTTTTTATATTGAAAAAGATATACATATTTGCTATAATATAATAATATATATTTGTAGTAAAGATAGGGAAAATAAAATGAAAAATTGGAAGAATCTTATATTTTTAATATTATTAATAATATACCAAGAAGTAGTATTTTCAATAAGTATATTCAATACAATTTCAAGTATTGGATATGTAATATTATTTTCAATACCAATAGCCGTAATATTATACTTGATTACAACAATAAAAAGAAAATGGAATATATTTGCTACATATTTATTTACGATATTAATTATAGCGATATTTATAGCGCAATTTATTTATTATAGAATATATCAAGCAATAATATCTTTCTATTCTGCAACAAACGCAATGGGACAAATATGGCAATTTGCAAAGACAATATTAGAAGTAGCAGTAAGCAACTGGTATATCATATTACTCTTCGTTCTACCATTGATAGTATTAATTATACTTCATAAATTTAAAATATTGGACTTTGGAGAAATAACATTAAAAGAAAGATTAATTGCCTCTTGTATAGCAGTATTATCACAAATAACTGCTTTAGCATTTTTAACATTTACTAGTTCATCTGATTTGTATTCAAATAAAAATCTATACTATAACGTACATTCACCAACACTTTCAGCAAATAAAATGGGAATAATGACAACAATGAGACTTGATTTGCAAAGATTAATTTTCGGATTTGAAGAAAATATTTCAGAAGTTATGAATTTAGAGGTAGAACATGATGTGCAAGAAGAACAAGAGCCAGAAGTAGAATATAATTCATTAGATATAGATTGGGATTACTTGATACAAAATCAAGAAAATAGCAAAATAAAAACTATATATGAATATATGAAAACCGCATCTCCAAGCAATAAAAACGAATACACGGGAATGTTTCAAGGAAAAAATTTAGTCGTATTTGTAGCAGAAGCATTTACGGATTTGGCAATAGATAAGGAAATTACTCCAACTCTATATAAACTATATTCAGAAGGATTTCAATTTGATAACTTCTATACACCGCTATTTCCTGTAAGTACGGCGGATGGAGAATATATAACAGATACATCTCTTATTCCGAAGGAAGGAGTATGGAGTTTAAAAGTATTAGAAGGAAATTATATGCCTTACTCTTATGCTAATATATTTGAAAAACAAGGATATTCATCACAAGCATATCATGACCATTCAGCTAAATACTATAACAGAGATAAGTATATAAAAGCTATGGGATATGATTCATATCTAGCAAGAGATACTGGACTAGAAAAAAGAATGAATTTAAAATCTTGGCCAAGCAGTGATGTAGATATGATAGATGTTACAACAAAAGATTATCTAAAAGAAGATGGCGGAAATTTTATTACATACTACATGACTGTAAGTGGACATTTGGAATACACAACTATTGGAAATAATATTGTAAAAAAGAATTGGAATTTTGTAAAAGATTTAGACTATTCGACAAGAGCTAAAGGATATTTAGCAGCACAGCTTGAGTTAGATAGAGCAGTAGAACTTTTAATAGAGAGATTAAAAGAAGCGGGAGAGCTAGAAAATACAGTAATTTTAATTAGTGGAGATCACTATCCTTATGGTTTGACCTTAGATGAGATAAACGAAATATCAAGCTTTGAGAGAGATGATAATTTTGAAAAGCATCATTCTACGGCATTAATTTGGAACAGTGAAATGACTGAACCAGTAAAGGTAGATAAAATATCAAGTAGCCTAGATTTATTACCTACAATGCTAAATTTATTTGGAGTAGAGTTTGATTCAAGACTACTTATGGGAAGAGATTTACTATCAGACAGTTCTCCACTTGTTATATATTCAAATAGAAGTTTTATAACAGAAAAACGGTAGATATTCAAGCATAACGAAAGAATTTGAACCATCAGAAGAATTAGAAGATGATTTTAATCAAGATGAATATGTTGAGACAATTAATTCATTGATATATAATAAATATCAAATATCAAAGCTTATACTTGAGAATGATTTTTATAGAGTACTCTGGAAAGCAATGGGATGGGACATGTAAATAAATATTAAAATCAATCAAGATTAGGGAGAAGAATAGGTAGAATGAGTAAGAGAACTGAAACTAGAAAAATAATGGTAAAAAATCTACAAATAGGTGGACAAAACAAGGTAGTAATTCAATCCATGACAAACACAAAGACAAAAGATGTATTATCTACAACAAAGCAAATACTAGAACTTGAAAATGCAGGATGCGAAATGGTCAGAGTTGCGTGTTTGGATTTAGAAGATGCAAAAGCAATAAAAGAGATCAAGAAGAATATACACATTCCTATTGTTGCAGATATACATTTTGACTATAGAATAGCATTAGAAGCAATTGAAAGTGGAGTAGATAAAATACGTATAAATCCAGGAAATATTGGACAAGAAGATAGAGTGAAAAAAGTTGTAGAAGCTTGTAAAACACATAAAATACCAATAAGGATAGGAGTAAATGGAGGATCACTCGAAAAAGACTTACTTGTAGATGGAAAACCAACTGCAGAAGGAATGATAGAGAGTGCAAGAAGACATATAGAAATATTAGAAAAGCTGGATTTTTATGATATATGTCTTTCACTGAAAGCATCAGACTTGAATTTATGTATAGAAGCATATGAAAAGGCAAGTCAAACATTCAAGTATCCTCTGCATTTGGGAATAACTGAGGCAGGAACAGCATTTAGCGGAACTATAAAATCAAGTATTGGACTTGGGACTTTGCTAAGGCAAGGAATAGGAGACACAATGAGGGTATCTCTCTCTGATAATCCAGTGGAAGAGATAAAAGTGGCAAAAGAGATTTTGAAAGATTGCAATCTATATAATAAATCTCCTAAATTAATCGCTTGTCCTACTTGTGGAAGAACACAAATTGACTTGATTCCTATCGCAAAAGAAATAGAGAAATTCCTTGAAGGTATAGATCAAGATATTACAGTTGCAGTGATGGGATGCGCAGTAAATGGGCCAGGAGAAGCAAAAAATGCAGACATAGGAATAGCTGGTGGAATTAATGAGGGATTATTATTTAAAAAAGGAAAAATTATAAAAAAAGTAAAACAAGAGAAAATAGTCAATGTACTTCAAGAAGAGATTATGAACATGATTAATAATCAAAACAAATAAAATTAAAATGTTATAAAAGGGGTAATAAAAAATGTGGTATTTAATTGAAACAATTTCTTTTGTAATCATTATAGCTATTTTATTAATAGTCTATAAAATAAAAAAATTTAATGGATTAAAAGAATATCTTATATTAGCTACAAGCCTTATCGTTATTGTATTTAGCGTAACATTTATGCTTGAAAAACCTGTTTTAAACATAACAGAAAATATTAGCTATGAGGTAAAAACACATGAAAATTTAGATAAGGTACAAGCTTATTATCATTTTGCTGATGTTAGTAACAAAATACAAATAAGAGGAGAAGTTGATTTTAATAAAGTTGGAAGCTATCAGGTAGAATATACAATTCCTACTATGTTTGGAGATTATACTAAGGAACAAACAATAGAGATAGTAGACACTACTTCACCAGTTATTACATTAGAGGGAAATGAAATAGAGAAGATAGGGTATAAAAAAGAATATCAAGATGCAGGATATACAGTTACAGACAATTCAGATGAGGATTTGCAAGATAAAGTTACAGTGAATAAAGAAGAGGTTAGTAATCAAGAATATAAATTAATATACACAGTAGAAGATAGCTCTCACAACATAGCAACCGTAACAAGAACTATTGAATTAATAGATGACGAGGCACCTGAAATAAAGCTAAAGGGAAATTCAAAAATTACTCTTGAAGTAAATGCTAAATATCAAGAAGAAGGAGCAACCGCTACTGATGAAATAGATGGCGATTTAACTGATAAAATTGAAATCAGTGGCAAAGTTGATACAGCAAAAGCAGGAAAGTACACAGTTACTTATAAAGTTACAGATAATAGTGGAAACGAAGCAAAAAAGACTAGAACAATAACCGTTTCAAATGGAAATGATCAAGTTGTTGTTCAAGATAATTCAAATCCTGGAACTAATACAGGTAATAACAGTGGAATTATCTATCTAACTTTTGATGATGGACCATCTTCAACAATTACACCAAAAGTCCTTGATGTTTTGAAAGAAAAAGGGGTTAAAGCAACATTCTTTATTTTGAATTACAGTGCAGCAAATGAAAAACTAGTTAAAAGAGAGATTAATGAAGGACATACAATAGGAATTCATGGCTATTCTCATACATACTCAGAAATATATACATCTGTAGATGCGTATATGAACAATATAACAAAACTTAGAGATAAACTAAAAAGCTCTACTGGTTATGATACTATCTATACTAGATTCCCAGGAGGAAGTTCTAATACAGTAAGCAGAAGATATTGCAAAGGAATTATGACTCAACTTACTAAAGAAGTAGTTGCAAGGGGATACAAATATTTTGACTGGAATGTTTCTTCTGGTGATGCAGGAAATGCAAAAACATCACAAGATGTATATAATAACGTAACAAAAGGATTAAAACCTAATAGAACAAATATAGTTTTAATGCACGATTTCAGTGGAAATACAAAGACATTGAATGCTTTAGCAAGCATAATAGATTATGGACTAAAAAATGGATATAAATTCAGTAGTATTAACTCAAGCACTCCTATGATTAAGCATAGTGTAAATAACTAATAGAGGTGATTTATGAAAGAAGGCATAAAAGTACTTTTAATAATTTTTGTTGTTTTAGTAATATCCGTATTAGCTGACACAATACAAGCAAAAGTATTTGATAATAACCCTTTATTAAAAATACGATATAATCGTGATGGTGGAAATGTAGATTTTGTTGATAAAGGAATTTTGGTATATACTTATGTTTTTACAGATGGAAGAAAAGTAACAGTATTTAGATGGGAAAAATACTCTCCACCATTAGAAGAATCATTAGATTCTCAAGATAACAATAATATAGAAAGTGAGAATAAAGTGAGTTTAAATATAAATGTAGTTATAGATAAACTCTTATAGTCCAAAGCACATTGAAAAAGGAGATATAATGCTATATGGAAATAATTATTTAGTAGTGTTTTACAAATCATTTGATACTTTGTATAGTTATACAAAAATAGGACATATTGATAACTTACCTGATTTAGGAAATGGTAATATAATTGTTAAATTTGAAAAATAAATTAGTAATTTTGAAAGAAATTGAGGAATACATAAAAGATTTAAGATTAAATACAAGGCTTGAATGCCTTGTATTTTTGCATAAAAAATGGTAAAATACTAATGCAAAGGAGAAAATAAAAATGTTCAAAATTCATTCAGACTACAAGCCAACTGGCGACCAGCCAAAAGCAATAGAATATCTTGCAAAAGGAATAGAGGAAGGCAAGAGATTCCAGACTTTACTTGGAGTTACAGGCTCACGGAAAAACTTTCACAATGGCAAATGTAATTGAAAAAGTACAAAAACCAACACTCGTTTTAGCACATAATAAGACCTTAGCAGGACAA
>CANQMI010000063.1 GCA_947624905.1 uncultured Clostridia bacterium | reverse complement strand
GAGCTTCTAAAATTAGGATTTGATTTAGTATCAGGAGGAACAGATAACCACCTAATACTAATGGATTTGAGAAGCAAACATATTACAGGAAAAGAATTAGAAACAAGACTTGATGATGTTGGAATAACAGTAAATAAAAATGCTGTACCATTTGATACAGAAAAACCAACAATAACAAGCGGAATAAGAGTAGGAACTCCAGCAGTTACAACCAGAGGACTTGTAGAAGAAGATATGAAAGAGATTGCAAAACTTATTGACATGACAGTAGAAAATTATCAAGACAAACAAAATGAAATAAGAGAAAGAGTTGCAAAAATTTGCAAAAAATATCCATTATACAACTAGTCTTAGGAGGTAATAATGAGTTGTAATATAGTAAAAGATCCGTATGCAGGTTTGGGAGTTTCGTCTAAAAAAGAAGGAGTACATAGGGCAATAAAAAATTTGTCAAAAGGATTATACCCAGGTGCTTTTTGCCAAATCGTTTCTGCACCAAATTGCTTGCCAGAAGATATAAGAGAAAAATATGTTCAAATAATTCATTCAGATGGTGTTGGAACGAAAAGTAATGTTGCATATATTGCATATCAAGAAGGTTTAGGGAGAAAGTTTTTAAAAAGTTTGCCACAAGATGCTGTTGTTATGAATACAGATGATATGCTATGTGTTGGTGTTACAAATGATATATATATTTCAAATCACATTGCTAGAAATGCAAATAGAATAGACAATGATAGCTTATCGGAGATTATTCAAGGATATGCAGATTTTTTTAAAAAAATGGAGAATCAAGGAATAAATCTCTATAATGCTGGAGGAGAAACTGCAGACGTTGGCAGTTATACAACAACTATGGGAATAGATGTAACAGCTTGTGCGACTATTCCTAAAACAGATGTAATTGACTGCAATAATATTAGACCTAATGAGTACATTGTTGGACTTGAATCTTTCGGCAAGAGTACTTATGAAGATAAGGAAAACTCGGGAATTAGAAGTAATGGCTTGACACTTGCAATAAATACATTATTGCATCAAGATTATCGCAAATATCAAGAAGTAATGGATCAAACTGTAAAAAAAGAAAATTTATTTACAGGTAAATATCATTTAGAAGATAAACTGGAAGGAACTACTTTAACAATAGCAGAAGCTATTCTATCACCTACAAGAACATTCTTACCAGTCATTAAAAAGATAAGAGATGAACACATTGGTATAAGCGGAATAATTCATTGCTCAGGTGGAGGTCTAACAAAGTCTATAAACTTTGGAAAAAACATAGCATATATCAAGAATGGTGTAAATAAAATAGCAACTCCAGCTATATTCCAAGAGATTAAAAAGAGCAAAAACATAAGTGATTACTACATGTATCAAACATTTAATATGGGAATAGGTATGGAAATTATTGTCCAAACAGAAGAAGATGCTGAAAAGATAATTAAAATTGCAAAAGATTTTAATATAGGTAGTGCAATAATTGGACACACGGAAGAATCAAATGGGGAAAATAGAGTAGAAATTAACAACGATCAGGAATTAATTTATACAAAGTAGTTCAAGGAGTAAAAATGCTAAATCAATTTTCAAGAACAGAATTATTAATTGGAAAAGAAGGAATAGAAAAACTACACAATGCAAAAGTTGCAGTTTTTGGCATTGGAGGAGTAGGATCTTTTGTAGTGGAAGCTTTATCAAGGGCTGGTATCGGAAACTTCATTTTGGTAGACAAGGACCAAGTAAGTTTGACCAATATAAATAGACAAATAATTGCAACAACAAAAACAGTCGGAAGATATAAAGTTGAAGTGTGCAAAGAAAGAATTCTAGAAATAAATCCAAATGCAGCTGTAGAAACATACCAAGAATTCTTTATGCCAGAAAGTCAAGGAATACTAGACGATACAGTAGACTACATTGTCGATTCAGTAGATACCGTTACAGCAAAAATTGAGTTAGTTGTAAGAGCAAATAAACTAAATATACCTATAATTTCAAGTATGGGAACAGGAAATAAATTAGACCCAACAAAATTTGAAGTTACAGATATTTATAAAACAAGTATATGCCCACTTGCAAAAGTTATGAGGAAAGAGCTTAAATCAAGAGGCATAGAAAAACTAAAAGTTGTATATTCTAAAGAAGAACCAATGAAACCTAATCAAAATGGTTATGTATCTGAGGAAGAAGGAGATTTTACAAAAAGACAAACTCCAGGAAGTATATCATTTGTACCATCTGTTGCAGGGCTTATAATTGCAGGAGAGGTTATCAAGGATATAATAGAAGATAAGTAGTCTGAAAAATAAAAACTTTGGATAATATAGTAAAATATTGAAAAACTAAAATTAGAATGATATAATTATATAGGATTATAACTAAAATATAATGAGGAGGAAAATTATGAAAGAGATAGTTTTAAATGTAAAAGGCATGGTATGCAATGGCTGTGAAAACAGAGTACAAAATGCTTTAAAAACAATAGATGGAGTTCAAGACGTTGTAGCAAATCACGAGGACGGAACTGTTAGAATTACTTTAAACCAAGAAGTAAGTGAAGATGTACTAAAAGCAAAAATAGAAGATATCGGATTCCAAGTATAGGAGATGAAGAATATATAGAATGAAAAAGATAATTTTATCTATTGATGGAATGACATGTTCTGCTTGTTCAAATGGGTTAGAAAAGTATCTAAACAAGCAAAAAGGAATCAAGACAGCTCAAGTTAATTTAGTAATGGCAAATGCTAGCATCGAATATGATGATAGCATTTTAAATGTTCAAGATTTAGATGAATTTGTTAGACAAGCGGGTTTTAAATCTTTAGGGGAATTTCAAGAAATAAAAATCGAGGGAAAAAGTAAAAAAGAAACAATAAAATTTATAATCTACACATTGCTTGCAATTCTACTCATGTATATTTCTATGGGGCACATGATAAATCTACCTGTGCCAGAATTTTTGAATCCTCATACCAACAGCACAAACTACATGATAGCACTACTCATATTAACTGTGGCTTTTCTATGGTATGGATTTGATATCTTGAAAAATGGATACAAAAATTTGATTCATAGAACACCTAATATGGATACATTAGTAGGTATAGGAGTTTTGGCTAGTTTATCATATAGTTTATACAATATGTATTTGGTATTTCAAGGAAATCACCATCAAGTTATGAATTTGTATTTTGAATCTGCAGCTATTGTCATATACTTCATAAAACTTGGCAGATATCTAGATGGAATAAGTAAAGATAAAACAAAAGAGGCAATCGGAAAACTTGTAAAAATAACTCCAGATTCAGCAATTATAAGAGTTGATGGAGTAGAAAAAAAAGTAACACTTGATGAGATAAAAAAAGGTGATATAGTTATTTCAAGACCAGGAGAAAAAATTGCGGTAGATGGCAAGATAATACAAGGGAAAGCTCATTTAGATGAATCATTTATAACTGGAGAGAGTAAGCCTGTATCAAGAGAAGAAGGAGATACAGTCATTGCAGGTAGTATAAACTATGATGGATATATAGAATATGAGGCAGAAAGAATAGGAAGAGACTCAACTATATCTGAAATTGTTAGATTAGTTGTAGAAGCAGCAGGCACAAAAGCTCCTATTGCAAAAGTTGCTGATAAAGTATCAGGAATATTTGTCCCAGTTGTAATAATAATTGCAATTCTAACATTTATCATGTATTTAGTTTTAGGCCAAGGAATAGAGTCAGCACTTACAACATTTGTTACTGTATTAGTTGTAGCATGTCCTTGTAGTTTGGGCTTAGCAACACCTCTTGCAATAGTTGTTTCAGAGGGATTATGTGCAGGAAACGGAATATTAGTTAAAAAGAGTGAAATATTAGAAAATGCTGAAAAGGTTAATACAATTGTTTTTGATAAAACTGGAACATTAACTTATGGAAAACTAAAAATAGCAAAAATTATAAATTATAGTGATATGGAAGAAGAAAAATTGTTGCAAATAGTTGGAAGTGTAGAGACAAAATCTACTCACCCTATAGGAAAAGCATTTACAGACTATATGGAAGAAAAAAATCTAAAACCTTTGGATACTACTGATTTTGAAAATTTATCAGGATTAGGAATACATGCAAAAGTAGAAAATGATGAAGTATTGATTGGAAATTTCAAATTGCTTGAAAACTATGATATACAAAATAATCATTTAGAGGATGAAAAAAGCTTATCTGAAAGTGGCAATAGCATAGTATATGTTGCAATAAATCAGAAAGTAACAGCAATTATTGGAATAAACGATATAGTAAGAGAAAATGCAAAAGAAGTTATTTCATATTTAAACAAAAACAAAATCGAAACAATAATGCTAACAGGAGATAACAAAGAGACAGCAGATAAAATTGCAAAAGATATAGGAATCACTAAAATAATTGCAAATGTAATGCCTACAGAAAAAGCAGAAACAATAAAAAAATTAAAAGAAGAAAATAAATTTGTAATGATGTGCGGAGATGGAATAAATGATAGTCCAGCTCTAACTGCATCAGATATTGGAGTAAGTGTAAATACTGGAACAGACATAGCAATGGATTCATCAGAAGTAATACTTACAAGATCAGATTTAGATAGCATAATAAATTTAATTAAAATAAGCAAAAAGACAATGATAAATATCAAGCAGAATCTATTTTGGGCATTTTTCTACAACTTTTTGATGATACCAATAGCAATAGGCATTTTGAAGCCATTTGGTATATCTATAAACCCAATGATAGCAAGTTTAGCTATGGTAGCAAGCAGTATTACAGTTATATTAAATGCCTTGAGATTGAGGAAAATAAAGCTTGTATAATCCTAGTTGAAAATTATTAATTTTTATGATAATATACTAAAAAATGTACTAATGAATGTAAAAAATAATGGGGAGAACTTATAGATGAACAAAATATTGATATTATCTTGTGGAACAGGAGGAGGCCACAATTCAGCAGCTTTAGCAGTAAAAGAGGATTTACTAGATAAAGGAATACAAGCAGATTTTGTTGAATATTTAAGCATTATCAATACAAGACTTCAAAATCATGTAAATGGCTTATATATAAAATCTACAAAAAGAAAAGGAAAAGTTTTCAAGGCAGTCTACCATTTGGGAGAATTGTATCAAAAAACCAAATGGAAATCGCCAATATATGGATTAAATAGTTTAAACAAAGAAAAACTATATAGATACATTGTAGATAATAAATATGATTATATAGTAACAACACATCTTTTTGCAGCTGAGGCGCTAACTTCTATAAAAAAAGAACATCCAATTCATTTTATCGCTATTGGCACAGACTATGTAAGTATTCCATTTTGGGAAGAAACAAATCCAGACTATTTTGTAATACCGAGCAAAGATTTAGAGCAAAATTTTGTAAAAAGAGGGATAGACCAAAATAAATTATTACCTTATGGAATACCAGTTGCAAAAGCATATAGACAAGAATATGATCAAGATGAATGCAAAAAAGCATTGAACCTTGATGAAAATAAAAAATATGTGTTAATTTTGACAGGAAGTATGGGATTTGGAAATGTAACAAAAATGGTAAAAAAGTTACTAGGAAAAGTCAAGGATGTTACATTTATAGTTTCATGTGGTAATAACAATAAACTATTAGAAAATTTGCAAATTACATATAAAAATAATGATAGAATAATTAGTATACCATTTACTAAGAATTTAAGCGAGTACATGAAAGTAAGTGAAATTATTCTTAGTAAACCAGGTGGACTTACAACTACTGAAATAGCAATATTGAATAAACCTTTTATTCATACAATGCCAATACCGGGATGTGAAAATTACAATGCAAATTTCTTTAATGATAGAAATATGTCAATAAAAAGTGAAACAATAAAAGAAGTAGTAAAAAATACAAAAGAACTATTAAAAAACCCAAAATTACAAGAAGAAATAATGACAAACCAAATGAAATATATGAATAAAAATGTATGTGATGATATATCAAACAAAATTATAGAAGAATGCAATAAACAAAGGGGAAATTATGAAAGTACTTGAACGAGAAAATATATCAGAAGAAAACGAAGATATAATCAAAGTATGGGAACCACTGGAGTTTAATGTAGATGAAAATTACAAATACATAGAAGATGGAAAGATATTTTCTTTTTTCTCAAATTTATTATATTATGGCATTGCAATTCCTATTTTAACGATATTAACTAAAATTGTGTATGATTTAAAAATAGAAGGAAAAGAAAATGTAAGAAATCTGGAACAAGGAGCAGTAACTGTATCAAATCATATACTAATTTTAGATTGTGCTATGGTTGGATAGCCTGTGGATTTAAAAAAGTATATTATACGACAAGAGA
>CANQMI010000062.1 GCA_947624905.1 uncultured Clostridia bacterium | reverse complement strand
GACAGCACCCTTTGTTACACCTTCACCAATAAGTTCTTTTGAATGATCTACGCATTGGTTAACAGCCCAAATTCTATTAACTTGTCCAGGACCGATACCAATTGTTTGTTTATTTTTTGCAAGAACTATACCATTAGATTTTGCAAATTTTACAACTTTAAGTCCAAATAGCATATCTTGAAGTTCTTGTTCAGTAGGCTTTCTATCAGTTACAACTGTATAATCATCTAAAAGTTTTGAATCTATAGTTTGAACGATAATTCCACCATTTATCTTTTTAATATCATAAGATCCTTCTTTTTGTTTAACTGAAATAGAAGGAAGTTCAAGAAGTCTCAAGTTTTTCTTGGTCTTTAATATCTCTAAAGCTTCTTTTTCAAATGAAGGAGCAACTATAACCTCCAAGAAAATATCTTTCATTTCGTCAGCCATTGATTTAGTAACTTCTCTATTTACTGTAACAATACCGCCGAAAATAGATGTTTTATCTGCTGAAAAAGCTTTTGTCCAAGCTTCATAAATATCTTTTCCAGAACCAACACCACAAGGATTTCCATGCTTACAAGCAACAACAGTTGGTTCATCAAACTCTTTTAATAATTCTAAGGCTCCATTTGTATCATTAATATTATTAAATGACAATTCTTTTCCATTTAATTGCTTAGCAATAGTTAAAGAACCTTCACATTTTCCAACTTCTTTGTATAAAGCAGCTTTTTGATGTGGATTTTCTCCATATCTCATTTCTTGTACTTTTTCATATGTAAGAGTTAAAGCATTTGGAAAACTTTCATCTTTTCTTTCAGATTTTAAATAATTGAAAATCATAGCATCATAATTTGCTGTGTGTTCAAAGACTTTATTCATTAAATAAAATTTAGTGTCAAGAGATACTTTTCCATTAGATTTTAATTCATCTAAAACAAGAGAATAATCATTAGGATCTGTAATAACTGTAACGTCTTGATAATTTTTAGCAGCACTTCTAAGCATTGTAGGACCGCCAATATCAATATTTTCAACACATTCTGCTCTAGTTACATTTTCCTTTAAAATAGTTTGCTTGAAAGGATAAAGATTAACAATAACAAAATCAATTGTATCTACTCCTAGATCTTTTAATTGTTTCATATGTTCTTCTTTTGCCCTCATAGCAAGAATTCCAGCATGAACTTTTGGATGTAAAGTTTTAACTCTTCCGTCTAAACATTCAGGAAATCCAGTAAGTTCTGAAATTTCCATTGCACTAACTCCAGCTTCTTCAAGTGCTCTGTAAGTACCTCCAGTTGAAATAATTTCTATACCCAAAGAGCTTAATTCTTTTGCAAATTCAACAATACCTGTTTTGTCAGATACGCTAATTAAAGCCTTCATAGTATAATTCCTCCATTTCATAGATTATTTAAAGTACATTTCTTTGTGACAAAATCATTATACTATAAACAAAAATATAATACAACAAAATTTTACAAGAAGTGATTTATTTAAATAATGCTTGACAAAGAAAAGATAATATTATATAAAATAAATAAAATTTGACTACAAATTTCCTTGACATCTCAAAAAATTATTTATATAATACAAATGTAAATTGCTGGCGGATCAAGTGAATTAACACTGAGGCAATTTGCATAAAATATAAGCCGACCGCCTGGGCAATTCTTGAAAAGAATGCCCTTTTTTTATTGTATAGGAAAAATCAACTTTTATCTTGACCCTATATAAGATTTTTCCGTATACAACAAGGTTAATTTACCTATGCCCGTGCAATAATTGCGAAGCAATTTTGCACATGTGGGCGTCGAAATCTTTGATTTCGTTAACGCCCAATTTTCTTATTGGAGGTTCAGATATATGAGTGATATTGAAATTGCAAGAAATGCAAAATTAAAAGACATAAGAGAAATAGCAAAAGATTTAGAATTAAAAGAAGAAGAAATTGAAACTTATGGAAAGTACAAAGCAAAAATAACAGAAGAAGCCTTTAAAAGAACAGAAAACAAAAAGGATGGAAAATTAATACTAGTTACAGCAATAAATCCTACTCCTCTTGGAGAAGGAAAAACAACAATGTCAATCGGTTTAGCTGACGGATTAAGAAGGATTGGAAAAAAATCAATACTCGCTTTAAGAGAACCTTCACTTCGGACCTGTATTTGGAATAAAAGGTGGAGCAACAGGTGGAGGATATGTCCAAATAGCACCAATGGAAGATATAAACCTACACTTTACAGGCGACATACATGCAATGACAGCCGCAAATAATTTACTTGCAGCAATGATAGATAATCATATATATTTTGGAAATGAATTAGGATTTAAAAAAGTTCTCTGGAAAAGATGTTTAGACCTAAATGATAGACAATTAAGGAAAATAAGATGTGGTCTATCACATGAAAAAGGAATGCAAGAAAGAGATGATGGATTTGATATAACAGTTGCATCAGAGATAATGGCAATACTTTGTTTATCAAGGAATATAAAAGATTTAAAAGAGAGACTTGGAAGAATAATTGTTGGATATAATGAAAAAGACGAGCCAATAACTGCAAAAGATTTAAAAGCAGAGGGAAGTCTAGCAGTACTTCTAAAAGATGCAATTAATCCAAATCTAGTACAAACTTTGGAAAATACACCAGCAATCGTACATGGTGGGCCATTTGCAAATATTGCACATGGATGCAATAGTATAAGAGCAACTCGTTTAGCACTAAAGCTTGGAGATTATTGTATCACAGAGGCAGGATTTGGTGCAGACCTAGGAGCAGAAAAATTCTTAGATATAAAATGTAGAGAGGCTAATCTAAAACCAGATGCAGTAGTTTGTGTTGCTACAATGAGAGCTTTAAAATATCATGGTGGAGCTTCAAAAGAAGAAGTACAGGAAGAAAATATGGAAGCACTTGAAAAAGGCATACATAACCTTACAAGACATATTGATAATTTGAAAAATAAATTTGGATTAAATGTAATAGTTGCAATAAACAGATTTACATCAGATACAGAAAGAGAAATAAGTTTCTTACAAAATAAATTAAAAGAACTTGATATAAATATGAGTCTAGTAGAGGCCTGGGCAAAAGGTGGAGAAGGTGCAATAGATCTAGCTGAAAAGATAGTAGACTTGTGCGAAGTGCCAGAAAACTTTACCTTGACATATGATTTAAATGAAGAAATCGAAGAGAAGATAAGAAAAGTTGCTAGAAAAATATATGGAGCAGAAGATGTTGAATTCTCAGAAGAAGCTATGGAAAGCATAAAACAAATCAAAAAGATAGGATATGCAAATTTGCCAGTATGTATTGCAAAGACACAGTATTCTTTCTCTGATGATCCTAAAAATCTTGAATGCACAGAACCTTTTAATATACATGCACAAGAAGTCATATTAAAAGCAGGTGCAGGATTTATAGTCGTTATCACAGGAAAAATAATGACAATGCCAGGACTTCCAAAGGTTCCAGCAGCTGAAGGAATAGACTTAGATGAGAATGGAAATATAGTAGGAATTTTTTAGAATAGTAATATAATATAAGCTAAAGTATAAAACAAGTCAAATCTTATAGGAGATTTGACTTGTTTTCATTATAAAATTTGTATTATTTGCCTAAAATATGGAAATAATAATAATATCAAATTAAATGTATCAAGATATTTAAAAATCTTATACATAATTATACTAGGAGGAATATTTATGAAAAAAATTATTATTTCCATCATAGCAATAGCTTTATTAATATTTGGATATATTTATTACATGAACATAAATTCAAGTATTGAAACTTTATCAAGATATGGCTCATCAGGTAATGAAGTCAAGCAAATACAACAAAGGCTTAAAGATTGGGGATACTACAAAGGATCAGTTGATGGAATATATGGAAGCAAAACTCAGCAAGCCGTGAAGTCATTTCAAAAAGCAAATGGTTTAAAAGTTGATGGAATAGCTGGAGATAAAACTTTGGCTGCTATAGGAATAAGCTCAAGCAGTGGCTCAAAAAAGACATCAACATCAAGCAATTCTTCAGACCTAAACTTGCTTAGTCGTTTAGTCTATGGAGAAGCACGAGGAGAGGAGTATATTGGACAAGTTGCAGTTGCAGCAGTTGTTTTAAACAGAGTAAGTAGCCCAAACTTCCCAAATTCTGTTGCAGGAGTTATATATCAAAAAGGAGCATTTGATGTAGTAAGTGATGGACAGATTAATCTATCTCCAAACAGTACAGCAAAAAGCGCAGCACAAGATGCCCTAAATGGTTGGGATCCTTCAAATGGAGCTTTGTATTATTTTAACCCAGCAACTGCAACAAGTTCTTGGATTTGGTCAAGAAAGCAAACACTCAAAATAGGAAAACATATCTTCTGTGTATAAAAAAGAGAAATAAATTCAACTCTATCCCTTGAAGTAGGCACTAATAAGAAGAGGTGTATACTTCAAGGGGATATTTTTATTATTTCTCTTTTTTTATACCACAAAATATTTTAAAATCAGATTGTATTTACTCAAGAAATGTGATATACTTTCTAATTGGTGAGATTAAATGGCAGTATATGAATATCAAGCACATATAAGATATAGTGATATAGACGAAAACAATGAATTATCAGATAAAGGATTAATAAATATCCTATCAGAAGTAGCAGGGAAACATTCAGCAGTTGTAGGAAACGGATTAAATGATATAGAGAAAACAGGAACAACTTGGATGCTTTTATTTTGGAAAGTAAGATTTTTCAAAAGACCAAGCTGGAACACTGATTTAGATGTTAAAACCTGGGCAAGAAGCTTTAATAAAATATCATCTTGGAGAGATTTTGAAGTATATGATGAAAAAGGGGAAAAAGTCGCAATAGCAACTACTGAATGGGTATTGATAGATGCAAAAAAACAGGGAATAGGAAGAATAACAGATGAAATTATGAATCTTTATGGAATGGTTGAAAAATCTGTTTTTGAAGAAGAACCAACTGGTAAGCTAAAAGAAGAAGAAAATATGAAAGAAACATACAGATATACAGCAGTAAGAAGAGATATTGATGTAAATCACCATGTAAATAATGCAAATTATTTAGATATTGCTTATGAGGCTTTTCCAATAGATGTAGAAATAAATAAATTTGAAAATATAGAAATATATTATAAAAAGCAAATAAAATTGGGAGAAACCGTATGTTGCTATTACTCTAATAGTGGTGATACACATACAGTTTCTATTAGAAGTCAAGATGGAAAAAATATTCATGCAATATTAAAATTTTTTAACTAATATAAAATCTATATTCGTTATTAATCTTATAAAATATATACAAAAATTAAATAAGGAGGTAAAACTATGATTGAAATCAGATGGCATGGTAGAGGAGGACAGGGAGCAAAAACAGCATCACTCCTACTTGCAGATGCAGCATTTAACACTGGAAAATATATTCAAGGATTTCCTGAATATGGACCAGAAAGAATGGGTGCTCCAATCACAGCATATAACAGAATAAGCACAGAACCTATAACAATACATAGCAACATCTATGAACCAGACTATGTAGTAGTTGTAGATGATACATTACTTGATTCTGTTGATGTTACAGCTGGACTAAAAAAAGAAGGAGCAATAGTCATCAATACAACAAAAGATGCAGACTACATAAAATCAAAATTAAAGAATTATGAGGGAGAAATTTACACAGTAGATGCTCGTAAAATTTCACTTGAGACACTTGGAAAATATTTCCCAAATACACCAATGCTTGCTGCAATAGTTAAAGTAAGCAAAATTATGACAGACCAAGAATTAATAAATGATATGGAAGGTTCTTTTAAACATAAATTTGCAAAAAAACCAGAAGTAATTGAAGGAAATATGAACGCATTGAAAATGGCATTAAGTGAGGTGAAAAAAATATGAAAATAACACCAAATACACCAGCAGAAGAAATGACAATTGCTGGAAATATTTATGAAGCAGGAAATTCACTAGAATTTAAAACAGGAGACTGGAGATCAATAAAACCAATATACATAAGTGAAAAATGCAAACAATGTGGTTTATGCTTCCCAGTATGCCCAGATGATGCAATTCCTGTAAACAAAGATCAAAAAAGAGAAGACTTTAACTATGATTATTGTAAAGGATGCGGAATTTGTGCAAAGGTTTGCCCATTCGGAGCAATAGAAATGAAATAATACGAAGTTTTTCATTTGTTTAGAAAAAGGAGGAAAGAAAAAATGTCAATAAGAGAAAGATTAAGTGGAAATGAAGCAGCAGCTATAGCAATGAAACAAATAAATCCAGACGTAGTTGCAGCATTTCCTATAACACCTTCTACTGAAATACCACAATATTTTTCAACTTTTGTAAGCAATGGATCAGTTGATACAGAATTTGTCGCAGTAGAAAGTGAACATAGTGCGATGAG
>CANQMI010000061.1 GCA_947624905.1 uncultured Clostridia bacterium | reverse complement strand
TTGTTTTACTTCTGCTTTATAAATGGTTCTTATACTACTTTTACTGCTTGTCCCACTAGCTTTGAATCCTTTAAAATCGTGAGTTCCCTCAAAATATTTTATGGCCTCTTTCATTTTTTCTATGTCAAGTTTTTGTGGTATATGATATTCTAGGTATCTATATATTGCACTGCCAGTAGTTGAATTATTTATTATGTATCTATATGTTTTTTCTTGGCAATTATACCTTGAATGAAATGTTTCATCTACCTCTTCTGCATTTTTTATTACTATAGAATTTTTCAAGTTTGCATTTAGTGCCATTACAAATTTTTCTAGTGGCAAATCACTATTTGTTTTAAAATTTGCGACTTGCCCGAAGTGCGTGTACACCACCATCTGTTCTTCCAGATGCTGTCAAATCCACTTCTTCTTTTGTAATTGTATATATAGCCTTCTCAATTTCACCCTGAATATTTAATTTGTTAGGCTGTTTTTGCCACCCGATTAAAATCTTTTCCATCATATTCAATGGTAAGTTTTATATTTCTCACTATAACTACCCTTCCTTTTTATTCTTAAACTCTTTGTAAGTAAAATTAAGTTATAATTCAAAGTAGCCAAACGCAGGAGATTTGGCTACTTCCTTGATTAGAATTCTGTGAAATTGCGATGAACAGAGTTTTTCTTGATTTTTAATTTATTTACGATATAGCTTTATTTAATCTTTTTTCTACACTTTCTTTTCCAAGAACTTGAATAATCTCATACATGTCTGGAGTATTTGCTCTTCCTGTTAGAGAAACTCTAATTACTGTGCTTATATCTCCAACATGACCTTTAAACTTCTCTGGATTTTGTTTGTACTCTTTTACTTCTCTTGAGTATCCAAGCTTTTCACTTAAATCTTTTATCTTATTAAACCAAGTTTGTTTGTCATCTGATATATCAAAATAATTATTTAGATATTCAGTTATTATTGTTTTAATTTCAGCTTTATCATTTATTTTTTGATATTCATAATTAATGTCTTGATTTAAAAATCTGTCATCATACATATATTCTATGTTATTCTTGACATCAGACCATTTAGAAATATCTTTTCTTGGCTTTTCATTTCCTCTTTCTATTCCTAAAACTTTCAAAGAATATTCCTTATCTTTTTCTAATAAATTCTTTAAATCCTCATCATATTCCTTTGCCCAAGTATACGCATAATCATATACTTCTTCTTTTGAATATCTTGATATTACTGATTTTGATATATCTAACAATTTTGTCATATCAAACAAAGCCCCACTAACGCTCATCTTGTCAAGTTCTAAGTTAAACTCATCAATTGAAGCTGTTTTATTTTGCCTTCTCCATTGTTCAAAATTTGAATTTGCAATATTTAAAAGATATTCTTTTGCTGCATCAGAAGGGATTCCCTCTTTTGCATAAAATTCGACAGCTGCCTCTGGATCTTTTCTTTTACTTAACTTTCTCTTTGCTCCATCTTCTTCTTTCATTATTGGCGCAATATGAGCGTATTTAGGTGGTTTTACACCTAAGGCTTTAAATAATTGTAAATGTACAGGAAGTGATGATAGCCATTCGTCTCCACGTATTACGTGAGTTGTTCTCATTAAATAATCATCTACAACATGTGCAAAATGATATGTAGGAAGTCCATCTGATTTTATAATTACTATATCTTGATCATTTTCTGGGAAATCAATATTTCCTTTTATTACGTCATGATGTTTAATTTTTCTTTCTGGATCTCCTTCTGATCTGAATCTTATTATATAATCTTCATTATTCTTGATTTTTCTTTCAATTTCATCTAATCCAAGATTTCTACAAGTTGCCCAAGCTCCATAATAACCAGGTCTTAATTTTGCACTTTCTTGTTTTTCTCTCATTTTGTCCAAATCCTCTTGTTTGCAAAAACAAGGATATGCCTTTTTTTCTTCAATTAATCTTTTAGCAAAAGCCTGATAAATTTCTTTTCTTTGACTCTGTTTATATGGTCCATAGGCTCCATTAGATGTTTCTTGATCAATCATTCCTTCATCTGGTACAAGATTAAATTTCTTTAGAGCATCTATGATTCCATTTACTCCGTTTTCTACTTCTCTTTTCTGGTCTGTATCCTCTATTCTTAGTATAAATACACCATCTGTTTGTTTTGCAAGCTTAGAGCATATTACACTTGTGAATATTCCTCCAATATGTACAAATCCAGTTGGGCTTGGTGCAAATCTTACGACCATTGCACCATCTTTTAAATTTCTTTCTGGATATTTTTCTTGATAATATTCTCTATCCTTCACATCTGGAAATATTAAATTTGCAAGCTCTTTGTAATCCATAATTTTATCATTCCTTCCTAAAATACTACACTTCTAATATGATTGGGAGTACCATTGGGTTTCTCCTGTTTTTCTTTGATAAAAAGTCTTTTAATGTATCTTTTATAGTAAGTTTTATAACTGCCCAGTCTGTTACATGATTTTCTTCTAACTTTGAAAGTTCAATTCTTATTATATCTTTCATTTCTTCCATTAAATTTTCAGATTCCCTTACATAGACAAACCCTCTTGAGATTATTTCTGGACCTGATACTATTTCTCCTGTTGCAGCATCCATAGCCAATACTACAATTATCAAACCATCTTGTGATAAATGTTGTCTGTCCTTTAAAACTATATTTCCTACGTCCCCAATTCCAAGTCCATCTACCATTACTTTACCAGATTGAACAGCACCTGTTATTTTTGCATCATTTTCTCCTATTTCAAGTACTTTTCCGGTTTTTCATTATAAATATATTTTCATGAGGTATTCCTAGTTTTTCTGCTGTTTCAGCATGAGCTATTAATTGTCTATATTCACCATGCACTGGCATGAAATATTTTGGTTTGATGAGTGATAACATAAGCTTTTGTTCTTCTTGACATCCATGTCCTGAGACGTGAATATCTGCAAGTGAGCTATATACAACTTCTGCACCTATTTGCATTAAATCATCTATTACTTTTGTTACAAATTTCTCATTTCCTGGTATAGGATTTGCAGAAATTATTACTAAATCATTTGGCGTTATTTCTACTTTCTTATGATCTCCAGCAGCCATTCTAGTTAATGCTGACATAGGTTCTCCTTGGCTTCCTGTTGTGATTATTGTAAGTTTTTCATCAGCATATTTATTTATTAAATCAATATCTATCAATGTATTTTTTGGAATATTCATATATCCCAATTCGCATGCTGTTTCTATCATTTTTACCATACTTTTTCCGCAAATTGCAACTTTTCTACCATTTTCATAAGATGCGTCAATTATTTGCTGAACTCTATGAACATTTGACGCAAATGTTGCAACAATTATTCTTTTTTTGCAATGTACGAACAATTCATCAAAAACTTCTCCTATTGTACTTTCTGATTTTGTAAATCCTTTTCTCTCAGCATTTGTGCTATCTGACATAAGAAGTAATACATTTTTTCTGCCTATTTCAGCTAATCTACCAAAATCAATTCTTTGTCCATCTATTGGGGTATAATCAATTTTAAAATCTCCTGTATGAACAACTATTCCAACTGGTGTATATATTGCAAAGCTTACAGCATCAGGTATACTGTGAGAAGTTCTTATAAACTCAACTTTCATCTTTCCTGCATCAATTGTTGTACCTTGTTCTACTTCATATAATGTTGTACTCTTTAGTAATCTATGCTCTTCTAGTTTATTTCTAATCAAACCAAGTGTAAATTTTGTTCCATATATTGGGACATTTACTTGTCTTAAAAGATAAGGTATTCCACCTATGTGGTCTTCATGTCCATGTGTTACAAATAATCCTTTTATTTTATTTTTATTCTTTTCAAGGTATGACATATCTGCAACAACTAGATCTACCCCTAGCATATCTTCTGTTGGAAATGCTAACCCACAGTCTACAATTATTATTTCATCTTCATATTCAAATACAGTAATGTTTTTACCTATCTCTAATAAACCACCTAATGGTATTATTTTAAGTGGTGATTTTTTAAATCTTACTTCTTCTGTCAATTTTCTATTTTTTCTTGGTTTTCTTGAAGTTGATTTTTTCTTTGGAATGTCTACAATATTTGTCAATTCTTTAGTAGTCTTTCTTGTCTTTTTTGTTTTCTTCAATGAATTATTATTTAGTATTTCATTTGTGTCTGCCATTTTACTTTTATCAGTCCTTTCCTTGATTTATTTAGATATTCTCTCTTATCTAAAAATTTCAATTTTAAATTATGATGTTTATTTTAAAACACCATTAAAAATATTAAATTTCCCGTTCAACAACCCTAAACAAGCGACGTAAAGCCTTTGTTTAATATTAAAATCTCATTTTCGCATCATATATAATATGATACACACTATTTGAAATTATACTACAAAATAAAGGATTTGTCAAATTTGTTTTGTAATTACATGCTTTATGTAGATTTGTTGCTTGTTGATAATAATGTAATGTTATGATATACTATAAATATAATTTTTGTGGCATTGTCAACATAAAAAAATAAACTTGACATATAATAAAATATTTGCTATTATATGAATACTAGAAGTAAACCAGTCTAGTAATATAAAGAACACAATAAAAGACTAGGAAATTGTTATGGCTTCCTAGTCTTTTTCTATTATCAGCCTCTATTTAAAAGGTCGATTCGTAAAGAAGGTTTGCTTACATCTCCTCTCCTGAACAAAGCTTATATGCTTTCTCCATAGACGAGCCATCTTTTTCTGGGTTTGAAAAATCAATGCAGATATCAGGTGGCAAGTGAATTATAGGTTTTAGCTTAAGAGGGTTAGGCGGATAGAAATTCACAACTACATGTCTCCAAGGAGCTTTCAGTCCATAATAAGTCGGACTATACATAACCATTGTGGCTAAATCATCTCGATAAAAGTCACTTTTGTATTTTTCAGTCAGACAAATCATACACTGATTAAACTTTTCTTTCATATCCTCAAATAACCCATAAAAAAAATCATCCCTAAGTGCTTTTCCTTCTGCTTGAAGTTTTTTATTACAATAAAGCTTTGCATGTTGTTCTACTATCTGTTTTGCTGCTTCTTGTGTAAAAGGGTTTTTGTCTACGAAAATGCTGTCTATCCTTCCAGTAGGAATCAAATAGAATTCACCAGACACTCTAACGATAGAACCATAAACTTCTTCTCTGCTATCTAGCCTCTGGTCTGTTTCGCTTCCCGTTAGACTGCTTGGGAAAATTTCTGTCCTATCGTCTAGCTCTAAACATACAATTTTAGTCGAGTCTTGATTTTTGCGTGTCAAATCTTCAAAATTACCGAGTCTTTCTGTGCGCTTCCAAGCATACTCCAAGGTCGGTCTTAGATTTCGCATTTTTTCTCCTTTCGTTGTAATTAATCTAGTGTTGTGTATTAGACTGTTCTTTCCACTTGATGCTTATTTGAGTTTTCCTATAATCTCCTGTGTTTTAAACCTCCTTCTTGTAATTTGTCTATTACAACTTAGTTATAGACAATATATATAATTTTCACGTCATTAATTATACTATTTATTATGTTAATTGTCAATTGAGCAATTTTAAAGACTAGGAAAATTCCTAGTCTCTCATTTTATATAAATCTTCTAAAAAAGTTTTTAATTTTTCTTGTAACTTTTTTATACCATGGTTCTATTACTACTAATTTAAAGCATTGGCCATCTGTATTCTCTGCTTGCTTTATCTCTTCTACTTGCTCTTTTTGCTTTTTTTCAAATATTTTATCTGGATCATACTTCTTTCTTTTTTCTTCTTCTAGCCTTATATCATTTTCTCTACAAGCAACTAAAATTTCATTTCCATCTTCTTCTCTACAACAGTATTTTATAAATATAGCAGATAATAATTCCTTTGTTGCAGGCAAAAGTTTTTGCTCATTCAAAGTTTTAGTTTCATCAAATTTAAAATTATATTCTTTATTTGAAATTCTTTCTAATTCATTTTTTAGTTTTTCAGGTATTTTTTCTAATACTGGTTCTTCAACGAATTTGAATATTTCTATTATTTCCGTTGCAGCATCTGGATATATAATACTGTTTTCCATTTTCATTTCCTTCCTCTTATGTATATTTATCTTTCATTTTCAAGTTCATTGTTGTTTTCTAAGCTATGCTCTAATTCATTTAAATTTTTTAATTGTACATCTATTTTAGCTGCTGATTGAGCTTTAGCTAAATTTCTAATATCTTCTTCGCTTATTTTCTCTTCCTTATCTCTATGTTCTCTGCTATTCCTGTTTTTTTTGAGAACCTGTTTACCACCTAATGTCTTTCTTCCTACTATTATTTTTCCCATATTTTTTCTCCTGTTTACATTGATATATAAATTATAATATATGATTTATATTTTTTCAATATTTAATTTTAATTTTTGTATTTAATTTATGATAAAATCACCTTAAAAGTTTGTAAGCAAAAATTTCACCTTGTATGTATAAATATAGAAAAATTAGTAAAACTAGGAAGGTGGAATATTTAATGTTAAAACAAAAAGATTTAAAAAGAGCTACTTTAATCCAAGCATGTATAAATGGAG
>CANQMI010000060.1 GCA_947624905.1 uncultured Clostridia bacterium | reverse complement strand
TTCCCTTCTTCTGATGCCCTTGATTTTGCAAATATTTGTAGGCATATTATAAATATTATTGATACTACCATTAGTATCAATATATTTCTTTTTTCTGTTGGTGTCATTTTCCTTCCCTTCCTTTTATATTTATTTATAACAAAAGGACACACAAAACTCATACTTTAAAAAGTATAAGTCCTGTGTGTCCTTATATTACTTATATCTTCTAATATATTATGTGTGTGTGTGTGTGTGTGTGTGTGTGTACAGTCTCTAGCGTTCTAGCTTCTTTCATCTTTCGTTTTCCTCCAAAATTTTACTTTTTTCTAGTTATTTTATGTTATTTTAATTTTATTTTAGAATATTTACTATATTTAGTCAAGATAAGTTGCTGATTTGTAATACAAACTTAATATTTCTGTAACAATTTCACTAAAATATATTATTTTTCCCTAACTTGGTTTGATACAAAGAATAGACTATTAGTATCTTGTCCTGCTAATATAACTGTACCTTCTATTTGCATTCCTGTCTCTTGTTTTGATTTGAAGTTTACAGTATAATAATTATCCTTCTTTGCACCGCTTGTACAAACTATTTCTACATATAAGTCATCCCCGCATACTGTATAGTAACTATCTTCTTCTTTTAGATATTTACATTCTTCCGTATTCATATTAGTTACAAATTGTACACCAAATTTTGATATTAATTCATTTTTTAGTTCTTCTGTTGTAGCTTTATATAGCTGTGTTGTTACTTCATATTTTGTTAATTGCTCATATCTTTCTACTTCTTGATCATTTGCAACATACTTATGGCTAGAAATTATATAGCTTAAATCAACTTCACTTGGATTACTATAATTTGATTGTAAAAATGGATTATTTCCCTTTTGATTTAAAAAACTTGATATTTGAGTTAGTTCAGCATCACTCAAACTTTCTATACTTGTATTTTGACTTGATGACTGATTTTGCTCTAATTTATTGTCATCTTGAACATCAATATTTACTATCTGAGAATTTAAAAAGTCTATTTGTTGTTTATACTCCTTCATTTTTAAAACATATAGACTAAAGACAGTTGCTATAAATCCTACTGTTATAACTACAAGTAATGTAATTATTGTAAATAAAACTTTCTTATTTTTCATTTTTTATCCTCCGTTTATTAAATTTTTATATGTAATTTATTATAAGCCAAATTTATTTTATAGCTTTATATATACTTTCTCATTTTTATTGAAAAAGTATATTATTAAAGCTGCAATTAAAAATGTTATAATGTATGTAATTACTACTACAATCCAATTTCCTGCAATCAAATTACTTCCAGCAATTGTTGATGATACAATTGAAGGAAATCTTGCAAATGTTGAGATTAGTAGAAATTTCATTGGTTTTATTGGTAATAGTCCACCTAAGTATACAAATAAATCTTTAGGTGTTCCTGGTATTAAAAACAAGACAAATAGTATCATATCCAGTCTTTTTTGATTTGATAATATTTTGCTTTTTTCTATCTTTTCTATTTTTTCTTTTGGTACAAAGGCATATATAAAGTTTTTACCAAATTTTCTTACTGCAAAGAATATTATAAATGAACTTACAAATGCACCTAAAAATACTATTATAAGTCCTCCTATTGCTCCATAAGACATTCCCGCAAGAATTTCTACAGGTTCTCCTGGCAATATTGGTAAAAATATTTGTACTACCATTAGTCCTATTATTATGATGACTCCTTCAGATCCTATAGACTCTATTTCATTTTGCAAATCTATTCTACCTTGTTCAGTAGATATGCTTTTGAATAGTGGTAAAAATTTTATTGTCAAAAATATCATTATTAGTATAAATACTGCTAACATCATTATTTTAAATAATTTTACTTTTTTACTTTGCATTTATTTTTACTTCCCTTATTTATAACTTTTTTCAAGCATTTTATCTATTGTAACATCTCTTGTATGTTCTATTTTTTCCCATGTTTCTTTTTGTCCTTTATTGATGCAAGCAATTACATTTATTGGCATCCATGATAGAAAGAATATTGGTAATGTAAATATCCCTTTTATATATGATGATATGTGTTTTTTGTTCATCTTGATGGCTGTAATTGATAAAATTATGCTAATTGAATACCAGACTAATAGGATTGTCCCTTTGCTAATATAATCAATACTTTGTCCCTTGACCATAGATATTACAAAGTGCATTATGTAAGATACTAAAACTAAAAATTGCACAAGTGGTGATATTAAATATACAAATGAATCCATGCAAGAGAATTCTTGACGTTTTATTCCTTTTTTTATTAATTTATTGCAGTAGATTTTTAGACATTGTACAGTTCCTACTGACCATCTTTTTCTTTGTTTCCAAGATTCACTAAATGTAGTTACTTGTTCGTCATAGGTTATAGCATCTTGAACAAAGCATATACTTTCATCATATAATGCACACTTTACTGTCATTTCGATATCTTCTGTCAAAGTCTTGCTATCATAGCCTCTTTTTTCTATAAGTTTTTTAGTCATTATAAAACCTGTTCCATTTATGAAGCTAGATTTTTCTATGTTTCTTCTGGCTTTATTTAAAAATGTATTATGTATTAAATAATGTATTGAATAGCAGCTTGATACCCATGTATCAGATGGGTTTTTGCTATCTCTAAATCCTTGTGCTATTTGATATCCTGCGCATACTGCATCATTCATTTTGTTCAAAAATTCTGGGTGAACAATATTATCTGCATCAAAAATTGCATAGACTTGATAGTCAAAATCTTTTAATTCGCTAAATGCTAATTTCAAGGCATCACCTTTTGATTTAATGCCTGTCCTACCTTCTATTACTTTTGCATTATGTGATAATGCTATACTTGATGTATTATCTGTACAGTTGTTGGCCACAACAAATACATCATATAATTCTTTAGGATAGTTTTGTGCCTCGAGGCTTTTCAAAAGATTCCCTATTACTTTTTCCTCGTTTCGTGCTGGCACAATAACTGCAAATGTATGCTTTTTATTTCCAGTAGCAATTTTTTGACTTGACTTTAAAGCATACAAGCCTGTAATTATATAATAGATCAAGTATGTTACAGTTATTATATCTACAAATTTTAATATTTCTAGTATAACTTTCATATTTTTCCCCTATATTTCTTCAATCTGTATAAATTATATCAAATATTTTCTAAAAGTAAATAGATATTCTATTAAAATTTTCTTAAATTTTATTTTCTTTTCATATTTCTTAATAATATTTTTTGTTCATCTTCTATTCTATACGATTCTATCATTTTTTGCAATGCTTTATTAAAAGTAAATTTATCAAGATTATTTTTCCCCGTGAGATATTTCATGGCTTTATCATTAAATTTTATTCCTATTTCTGCCAAGCACCATGCTACTCCCATTTTTACATAGTAGCCGTCATGATTAATTTTATCAAGAATTTCTAACACTTTATCTACATATTTTTCATTTATATAATAATCAAGCAACATAATTACTGCAAATCTTATCTCAAACTCTTTGCTTGAACTAAAATATGGCATTAGAAAATTTAAAACATAGTCTTGATCTTTTTCTTCTATTTTTAGTGTTGGCACAAATGTATCAGAAATAGCCCAGCTGTCTATTTTTGGCACAAACTTTTTGATATATGGTATTTTTTCTTTTATATCACATTTTGTATATCCAATAACGAAACCTTGAACAAGTATTTCTTCGAAGTATTCATCATCTATTTCTTTTAATAGATTATCAAGTTTTTCTGTTGGGCTATCTCCTTTTTTATATTCTTTTACAAGTTTTTTTGCAAAGCTTCTCAAAATTGGTATTCTTATTCCAAGTATTTTTCTTTTTGTGTCTTTGCATAATTTTTGATTAAATTTTTTATAGTCTGGATCACTTGATTCAATTAGTTTTTTCTTGATGTTTTCCATTTTATCACCATCATTATATTTATACTTCAGTTATATCTACAACTTCAAGTTCTTCTTCTGTCTTTGTATCTTCTATTGCATCATACAAAGCATTTGCGGTATCTAATGATGTAAAGCAAGGAATCTTAGATTCTGCTGCGAGTCTTCTTATTTTGAATCCATCTCTGTTTGACTCTTTTCCTCTTGTTGGAGTATTTATGATAAAGTTTATTTTCCCGAGTTGTAATAAATTTGGTATGCTCTCTGCCCCTTCCCAGATTTTTTCTACTACATTTACATCTATGCCGTTATTTTTAAGAAGTTGTGCTGTTCCTTTTGTTGCATATATAGAAAATCCTTTGTTGTATAATTTCTTAGCGAGTGGAAGCATTTCTTCCTTGTCTTTATCCCTAACAGTTATAAGTACATTTCCAGATTTTGGAATATTTATTCCAGATGCTATAAATGCTTTTACTATTGCATCTGAGAAATTCTTAGATACTCCTAAAACTTCTCCTGTTGACTTCATCTCAGGACCTAAACTTGTATCTGCATTTTTTATTTTTTCAAAAGAGAATACTGGCATTTTTATTGCAATGTATTCACTTCTCTTGTATATTCCTGTTCCATAACCTATATCTTTTAATTTTTCTCCAAGTATTACTCTTGTTGCAATATCAATTACTGGAAGATTTGTAACTTTACTTATATATGGTACTGTTCTACTTGAACGAGGATTTACTTCGATTATATACACTTCTCCCTTGCAGATTATGAACTGAATATTTAATACCCCTATTACATCAAGTTCTCTTGAAATTTTATATGTATAATCAATTATTTTTTTCTGATGCTCTTGAGATATGTGTTGAGTTGGATATACAGAAATACTATCTCCTGAGTGAACTCCTGCTCTTTCTAAGTGTTCCATTATTCCAGGGATTAGCACATCTTCTCCATCACATATTGCATCAACTTCTAATTCTCTTCCTAGCATATATTTATCAATAAGTATTGGATGCTCTTGTACAGTTTTATTTATTTCGTTTATAAATTCTGTAATCTCTGCATCATCATAAGCAATTGCCATTCCTTGTCCACCGAAGTACATATGAAGGTCTTACTAAAACTGGATATTCGAGCTCTTTTGCAACTTTTATTGCTTCTTCTACTGTATAAACTGTACTTCCCTTTGGTCTCAAGATTTTGCAATTATTTAAAGCTTCATCAAATAACTCTCTATCTTCTGCTCTATCCATATCTTTTTCTGATGTTCCAAGTATCCTGATTCCCATTTCTTTTAATGCTTTAGTTAAATTTATTGCAGTTTGTCCACCAAATTGTACTATTGCTCCATAAGGTTTTTCTACATCCATGATGTTTTCTACATCTTCTGGAGTAAGTGGTTCAAAGTATAATTTATCTGCTATATCAAAATCTGTGCTTACTGTTTCTGGATTATTGTTTATAATTATTGTTTCATATCCGTATTTTTTTAGTGACCACACTGAATGTACACTACAGTAATCAAATTCTATTCCTTGACCTATTCTTATTGGTCCAGATCCTAAAACTACTATTTTTTTCTTTTTTGATTTTTCTTCCGCTTCATTTTCATCATCATAGCTTGAATAATAGTATGGTGTTTCTGCATCAAATTCTGCTGCACAAGTATCTACCATTTTAAAGTTTGCTATTATATTATTGTCTTTTCTCATTTTTTTGATTTCATTTACTGGTATTTTTGTAAGTTTTGATATTACTGAGTCTGGATATCCATAAACTTTTGCTTTTCGTAAAAGTTCTATACTTAAATTCTTTGTTTTCAATTCTTCTTCGACTTTTACTAAATTATTTATTTTACTTATAAAGAAAGTATCAATTGTTGTTGCTTGGTGTATTTGTTCTATTGTCATTCCTCTTCTTAAATTTTCTGCGATTACCCATAATGTCTCATTATTTACATTTTTTAATTCTGCTCTTATTTGTTCATCAGTATATGCTGTAAATTTTGCAAGCATTAATGAGTCTACTTTTTCTTCAAGAGAACGAATAGCTTTCATAAGTCCTGCTTCTAAAGTTGGTGCTATCGCCATAACTTCGCCAGTTGCTTTCATCTGTGTGCCAAGTTCTCTGCTTGCAGTTAAAAATTTATTAAATGGCCATTTTGGTATTTTGACTACAACATAGTCAAGTACTGGTTCAAAACAAGCATAAGTTTTGCCAGTTACTGCATTTTTTATTTCATCCAATGTATATCCTATTGCAATTTTAGTTGCAACTTTTGCTATTGGATATCCTGTTGCTTTTGAAGCTAAGGCTGATGAACGACTTACTCTAGGATTTACTTCTATTACTGCATATTCAAAGCTATTTGGGTTTAATGCAAATTGTACGTTGCATCCTCCCTCTATTTTTAGAGCAGATATTATTTTTATTGCTGATGTTCTAAGCATTTGGTATTCTTTATCTGCAAGTGTTTGAGAAGGTGCAACTACTATACTGTCTCCTGTATGTACTCCTACTGGGTTTATGTTTTCCATGTTGCATACCGTAATACAGTTGCCTTTTGAATCTCTGATTACTTCATATTCTATTTCTTTCCATCCAGATATACATTTTTCTATCAAGACTTGGCATACTCTTGATAGATGAAGTCCGTTTGAGCTTATTTCTCTTAGTTGTTCTTCTGTATATGCGATTCCTCCACCTGTTCCTCCTAAGGTGTA
>CANQMI010000059.1 GCA_947624905.1 uncultured Clostridia bacterium | reverse complement strand
AATGCAGAAAACTTCGGATTAATAAATACAACTAATGTAACAATACCACCAGCATTAGTAAATAGCATAATACTAAACCCAACAACAATGTCATTAAACACATCAACAAATAGAGTGGGAACAATAGTTGCAACAGTAGGACCAGTAGAAGCAGGAAATAAAACATTAAACTGGACAAGTAGTGTAGAAACAGTTGCAACAGTATCAAATGGAACAGTAACAGCATTAGATGAAGGACAAACGATAATTACAGCAACAGCAACAGATGGAAGTGGAATAAGTGCAAAATGCACAGTAACGGTAGTCAAACTGTTTGCAGATAAGATAACAACAGGAGATTATGGAAAATATGTAGATTATCCAGTAAATGTAGATGCAAATACAATTGATTATGACTGGAGAATATTCTACCAAGATCCTACAAGTAAGCAAATATTTATTATTCCAGATTCATTTGTAGCAAATATACCTGGGGTGACAAAGGTAGCAACATCAGCAGCAAAGGCAGGTTTAACACAAAATCAATGGCTCCCGGATAATCTATATGAGTTTGGATGGTTTCCGGCTGCTAAATACCAACCAGATACAAGTGGTCTAAAAGACTTATTTTGGCTTGCAGAACCATATGATATGACTTCAAACCCTAGTTATAATCAGGCTCCATCAACTCTATTAAATACTTCTAATTGGACAGAATTTCTCGATAAGGAAGATCGATCTGGATTAGGTTACTATGCTGTTGGCGGACCAACTCTTCCTATGTGGTGTAATTCTTGGAATGCACTTCATAGTAATGATAAAGTTCAAGCAACCACAGGCTCTGGTGCATTAGGTTACTATATGACGAGAGACTCTACTGGTGGGGGAGTACAAAAATGGACTGCAAAGACCCGTCGTGACTCATCTCAAACACTATGGTTTCCTGACCCTATAACTACAATTGGCTCGCAGTGTTACGAATACTTCCTAGCTTCTCCTACAGCCGACGTCGACGGTTATACGTATATGTATAAGATTGCTTATGCTCGCAGTGATTCCTATGAAGGTTATTTGTCAGAAGATCCAAAGCATTCATCAGCATTCCGGTTACATGGGCCTTCGCCCAGTAGTTTGCCTAAACTCAGATGTATCAGCTACATGGGATGCTACTAATAGTGTATATAAATTATCAAGATAAAACTTATCTATTAGATAGATTATAGAGGAAAAATAGAAAATATATTAACTTCGCTTTCCTTTCTAAATATATATAAATCAGTCAGAGATTTTTCTCTGGCTGATTTGTTGTAGAGAAATGCTTGCTTTAAATGGCAAATTTGAGAAAAATTCAAAAACTCGTATTTTCATTGACAATCTTTTTTCTATCATATATAATAAAACAAAAAGGGGGAAAATTAAATGAACAAAAATACAAAAATAATTATTGGAGCAGTAGTTATTGCTATCGTAATTATCGCTGTGATAGCAGTATACATAATGATGGATAAAAATGTAATTGGTATCGACAAAACTACATTATCAGCTAATAGTGTAGAAGAATTAAGTAGTATAGTTGATCAAATTTATCAAGGAGTGACAGTAGAGCTATATAATACACAAACTTTTGAAATAGATCTAACAGATCAAGCATCTGTAAATTCTTATACGGGACTTGAAAACGGAGATAACATTGAATATGCTGTTGTATCAGAACCAATGATATCTTCACAAGCACATTCACTTGTACTTTTAAAAGTAAAAGATGGAGTAAACGCAAATGAAGTTGCAAAAAAAATGTCAGAAGGAATAAATCCAAGAAAATGGATCTGCGTATCAGCAAAAAACCTTTATGCAACAAATAGTGGAAATATAGTATTTCTTGTAATGACAGAAAATACACAAGCAACAACAAGCATTTATGAGAGCTTTAAAAATATAGCAGGAAATACAGGAGAGGTATATGAAAAAACAATTGAAGATGAACCTTTACCAGATGATATGATACTCCAAATACCTGAATAAATTTAAAATAATATTATCGCCGATACAAAATACACTTTTATTTTGCCGGCGATTTATTTAACGAAACGTTCAAGAAGGGAGAGTATGATATATTAAATATATTATACAAGTGAAAAAATGATATTTTCAAGTATCACATTTTTATTCTATTTTTTACCTATTGTACTTGGAATTTATTACATAGTTCCTAATAAATTTAAAAATTTGGTTCTTTTAGTGGCATCATTTATCTTCTACTTTTTTGGAGAACCAGTCTATGTACTACTAATGGCATTTTCTATTTTGATCGCCTACATATTTGGTATACTAATAGATAGATTTCAAGAAACAAAATACGCAAAG
The DNA here is from genome assembly GCA_947624905.1 of uncultured Clostridia bacterium. GTDB lineage: Bacteria > Bacillota > Clostridia > TANB77 > CAG-508 > JAAWPK01. The sequence continues at coordinate 4,416 of CANQMI010000059.1, read as the reverse complement.
CTTTTTTTGATAATGGGAATTACAATTAGTATAGGGTTACTAATGTATTTCAAATATGCAAATTTCATAATACAAAATATTAATTTATGGCTAAATAATAAAATAGATTTTATTTATGTTGCTTTACCGATTGGAATATCTTTTTATACTTTCCAAATGCTAAGTTATCTAATAGATGTTTACAATAAAAAAGCAAAAGTACAAAAAAATATTCTAAAATTAGCAATGTATATTTCTTTATTTCCACAACTTATTGCTGGACCAATTGTTAGATATACAACAATTGATAATCAAATAGATAATAGAACTCACACGATAGAAAAATTCTCTTTAGGGGTAAGAAGATTCATAATAGGGCTTAGCAAAAAAGTGCTAATTGCAAATGTATTAGGAGAGCTTGCAAATACATTTTTGACAAGCAATGAGATGAGCATATTATATTATTGGCTATATGCTATCTCAGCAATGCTACAGATTTATTTTGATTTTTCTGGATATTCAGATATGGCAATTGGACTTGGAAAAATGTTTGGATTTGAATTTATGGAAAACTTTAATTACCCATACATTGCAAAAAGCATTACAGATTTTTGGAGAAGATGGCATATATCTTTAGGAAGTTGGTTCAGAGATTATGTATATATACCACTTGGAGGCAACAGGACTTCTAAGATAAAATGGCTTAGAAATATTTTAATTGTATGGTTACTTACAGGGCTATGGCATGGAGCTGCATGGAATTTTGTAATCTGGGGATTATATTTTGGAATTATTCTAATTATTGAAAAGTTATTTTTAGCAAAATACTTAGAAAAATTGCCAAAAATATTATCACACTTGTATGTTCTTTTATTAGTAATGATTAGCTTCATTATCTTTAATGGAGAGAATGTAACACAAATTTTGAGTAGAATTGGTGGATTGATAGGTATTGGTGGAATTCCAATTGTATCACCAGAAAGTTTATATTATCTCAAGAGCTATTTTGTAGTTATGGTCTGTGGAATAATATTTGCAACACCACTAGTTAAAAATATTTTCTTATCTACCAAAAAAGAAAAATTAAAAAATGTATTAGAGCCAATAGCATTAGTATGTTTATTAATTCTATGCACATCATACATTGTAGATGGTTCTTTTAATCCATTTTTATATTTTAGATTTTAATATATTCAGGAAAGGTAAAATAAATGAACGAAAAGACAAAGAATAAAATTATAACGATTGGCTTTATAGCCATACTATTTAGTTTTCTTCTTGCTAATATTCTGAAAAAAGATCAAGCTGTTTCAATATCAGAAAGGAGGAAGCTAGCCCAATTTCCAACGATTACTTTGGAAAATATTGTAAACGGAAAAACATTTCAAGAGATAGATAAATATACAGTAGATCAGTTTATTTCAAGGGATTCTTTTAGAAGTATAAAATCTATCTGGAGTAATTACATATTTAGGCAAAAAGATAATAATGGACTATTTTTAAAAGATGGATGTATTTACAAGATAGAGTATCCATTAAATGAAAAAAATGTTCAAAAGACATCAAACAAGATAAAAAATATTTATGAAAAATATTTAAACTCAAATATGAATGTATATTATTCACTTATACCAGATAAAAATTATTATCTTGAAGGAGATCATTTGAAAATTGACGTAGACAATATGCAGTCGATTATGAAAAATATATTACCTGAAATGCAATATATTGATATTACAGATGCTTTAAGTTTAGATGATTACTATAAAACAGATTTGCACTGGAAACAGGAAAACTTAGGAAGAGTTGTAAGTGTCTTGAGAGATAAAATGAATTTAGAAACAACATCTAATCTTGATTATCAAACTGAAACACTGGGAAAATTTTATGGAACTTACTATGGACAACTTGGGATAAAAGTTGAACCTGATGTAATCAAGATTTTAACGAATGATATAATAGAAAATTCACAAGTGTATAATTATGAAAAAACAAGAAATGAAAGTGTATACAATATGGAAAAATGGCAAACATCTTCAGATAAGTATGATGTTTATTTATCAGGTGCAACACCACTTCTTACAATAGAAAATAAGAATGGACCAAAAGGAAAAGAGCTTCTTCTATTTAGAGATTCTTTTGGAAGTAGCATAACACCACTTTTGATAGAGAACTATGAAAAAATTACACTTATAGACTCAAGATATATTTCAACTAAGATACTTGATAACTATATTAACTTTAAAAATCAAGATGTACTATTTTTGTATAGCACACTTATTGTAAATCAGAATGTATTGAAAGATTAGATAGTATATAAAAATAAATAAATACTATTTACAAAAACGATTTTTTTATGTAGAATATAGAATATATTAATTTAAAAATAAAGATTTCGAAGGGAGAAACATGATAAGTCAAGAGGAATATGAAGAAAAATACAAAAGTGTATTATATGAAAAAATAGAGCAAATGATTCAAGCACAATCTAAACTAATAGAAGGTATTCAGACAATGAGCAAACCTTTCAATTTAGAAAGTGATGTAGATAATATTGCAATAACCATGAACAATAAATTAGTTGAATTAAAAAATGAATTTCAACGTGCTGGTATATCAATATATTCACAAAAATTTGAGAATTATGGAGCTTTAAAATTAAACTTCACAGTTGCATCATTTATAGGAAATGCAATTATAAGTGATTTTGCAGACTGTGTTCTTAGAGCAACAGAAGAATTAAGTAATTACAGCGAGACAATAAAAGAAATAACAGGAGAAATGGAACAAGTATCACAGGAATTAGAAAAAATGTCTCCAATCAAGAGATTTTTTATACGAATAAGAGACTTTTTTGAACAATCAAAAAGATATATCTATGGATTAACGGAAGAAGAAAAAGAAAAATTGAAAACTTATATATCTAATTATAGAGATATGAATAATAAATTATTTGAGTATAATTTAAGAGATGATGTAGTATCAAGTATAGTGAAAGAATTTAAAAACAAAAAATATAGTCCATCTAATATATCGGAGCTATTAGAAGAATGTGTAATTCCAGATTTACAAAAATTAGGACTTGAAGATTTGATTCCAAGTATTCAGCAATCAATAGCTCAAGAATATTCATCAGACATAGAAGTGAAAAAAGAAAATACTCAAAAAAATCCAAAAGAAACTTCAGAAGAGAAAGGCCAGAAGGAAATGGACGAATTTGAAAGATAGAATACCTTTTTACAAAAGGCATTGACATTGTGTCAAAAATATTATATTATAATTCTGACATTATGTCAGAAAAGGAGAGATACAATGAACACAATCAATATTATAAAAAGTATCTAGAATGGAGAAAATAAATGGAAACTAAGTCAGCAGACCAAAGAAAAGATGAAATTATAAATGCTTGCGAAGAACTATATCAAACAAAAAGCTTTAAAGAAATAACTCTAAAAGATATAAGCGAGAAAACTACATTTTCAAGACCTTCTATATACAACTATTTTCAAACAAAAGAAGAAATATTTCTAGCTCTTTTAAAAAGAGAATATGAAAGATGGCTTGAAGATTTAGATGATATATATAGTAAAAATGAAAAATTAGGAAAAATAGAATTTGCACAACAAATTGCTTTAAGTATTGAAAAAAGAGAACAATTATTAAAATTGCTTGCAATGAATTTATACGATATGGAAGAAAACAGTCGTATAGAGCAATTAGTAGATTTCAAAAAAAGTTATGGAGAATCACTAAAGGCAATTAAAAAGTGCTTGAATAAATTCTTTAAAAATATGACAGATGAAGAAACAGAAAAATTTATCTTTTCATTTTTCCCATTTATGTACGGAATATATCCATATACTTGTGCTACTGAAAAGCAAAAAGAAGCTATGAAAAGTGCAGAAGTTCCATTCAAGTTTTTTTCAATATATGAAATGGTTTATGAAAGTATAATAAAATTATTATAGATTTTGATTGGAGGTAAGAAAATGAATCAAGAAGAATTTGATAAAGTAAATGTATTTGGAAAAGGAAATTCAAATGTAAATTTTGCTGAGTATTTTATAGGAGAATCTTTTTTAAATCCACTAACTGAAGCAGGTAAATGTCCAGTATTTTTAGCGAATGTAACATTTGAGCCTAGATGTAGAAATAATTGGCATATACACCATTCAACATCAGGTGGAGGACAAATATTGATTTGCACTTGCCGGAGAAGGATGGTATCAAGAAGAAGGAAAAGAAGCAGTAAGCCTTGAACCTGGAATGGTTATTACAATTCCTGCAAATGTAAAACATTGGCATGGAGCAAAAAAAGATTCATGGTTTAGTCATATAGCAGTAGAAGTACCAGGAGTTGATACTTCTAATGAATGGTGTGAACCTGTTACAGATGAACAATATGATAAATTATAATTTGAATATAGTGAAAGGAAA
>CANQMI010000058.1 GCA_947624905.1 uncultured Clostridia bacterium | reverse complement strand
TCCTTATATTACCTATATCTTTTAATATACTATGTGTGTGTGTGTGTGTGTGTGTGTGTGTAGAGCCTCTAGCGTTCTAGCGTTTCTCATCTTTCGTTCCTCCAAATTTTACTATCATTTGCTATATCATAATTTTATTCTAAAACATTTTTCTGCTTTGGTCAACAGAAGTTATTAATTTGTAATAAAAATTTAATAGTCCTGTAACATTTTAAATTAGGCTGTGAATAGTAACTATTTATAGTTATGCTTCTTGAAATCATATAAGCAATAAAAAACTCCAACGCATTAGTTGGAGTTTTTTATTGCTGTTCTTTACTTGATTCCTTTGTTCTTTCTTAGGAAGGATGGTATATCTAGGTCTTGTGAGTTTGCATTTGAACTTGTTTCTGACATAGGTACTGATGTTATCTTTTTATCCCATGCCTTTGAAACTATTTCTTCTACACCCATACTTGAGATTGGTTTATCTTTATCGAATCCTGTTGCAATAACTGTTATAACTATTTCATCTCCTAGGGATTCGTCTATGGCTGTACCAAAAATTATATTTGCTTCTGGGTCTACACTTCTTTGTACTAATTCTGCAGCTGTATTTATTTCTTGTAATCCTATTTCGCTTGAACCTGTAATATTTATGATTACTCCTCTAGCTCCTTCAATTGAAGTTTCAAGTAATGGACTTTGAATTGCTAATTTTGCAGCATCTTCTGCTCTATTTTCACCTGTTGCTCTACCTATACCCATATGTGCCATACCTGTATTCAACATGATGGTTTTTACATCTGCGAAGTCTAGGTTTACAAGTCCTGGGTTTGCTATCAAGTCTGATATTCCTTGAACACCTTGTCTTAATACATCATCTGCCATTATAAAAGCATCAACCATTGAAGTTTTTCTATCTATTATTTGTAATAATTTATCGTTTGGTATTACAACTAGCGCATCAACTTTTGTTTTTAAACTTTCTATTCCACGTTCTGCTTGAGCAAGTCTTTTTTTACCTTCAAATGTAAATGGTTTTGTAACTACACCAATTGTAAGTATTCCCATTTCTTTTGCAGCATTTGCTACTATTGGAGCTGCTCCTGTTCCAGTTCCTCCACCCATTCCAGCAGTTACAAATACCATATCTGCTCCTCTTAAAGCTTCAGCTATTTCTGTTTTATTTTCTTCTGCTGATTGAGTTCCTATATCTGGATTAGCTCCTGCTCCTAATCCTCTTGTTATTTTTTCTCCTATTTGTATTTTTGTGCTAGCGTTAGATTGTTTTAGAGCTTGTCTATCTGTATTGACAGAAATAAATTCTACACCTTTTATTCCACTTTCTATCATTCTATTTACAGCATTGTTTCCAGCTCCACCAACACCGATTACCTTTATTATTGCTGTTTCATCCATTGATTTGTCCATTTCATCATACCCTAACATAAACTTGTTCCTCCCTTGACTTTAACTATAAAAAAATTCTTTTATTCTCTCAAATATCGTTTTCAAGATATTTTCATCACTTGTTACATCTATTGTGCTTGCTACGGATTTTGAAAATGGCTTTGAAGCAACATATCTAACTAAAGAATAAGCTGTTCTATAACTTGGTTTTATTGTGCTTACTAGCCTTCCAGTTGATATTTTAACTGGTATATTTAATGCTATTTTACCTGCCACATCACTTTTATTTATGTTTGTTATACCTTGTCCTGTTAAAATAACATTATTTATTCTTTGTTTTATTCCTTGGTTTATTATATCTCTATTTATCAAGGAGAACATTTCTTCAATCCTAGCTTCTATTATCTCTATAAGTTCTGAACTTTTGATTGTTTTGTTTTTAGTCTCTCCTTTATATGTATTTAGGAATATATCATTGTCATTGTCAATAAATGATTTCAAGGCTAAGCCATATTGTCTTTTTAATTTATCTGCTTCTTCTTGTGATATGTTTAATACTAGCTCTATGTCATTTCTAATTGTATCTCCACCTAATGGGATTGTATTTGTGTATACAAATTTATTTCCTTCAAAAACTCCTATTTCAATGTTGCCTGCACCTATATCAAGTAACATTATGTTGTCGTTCAATTCATTTCTATCTAAAACTAGATTTCTTTCTGCTAAAGTTATTGGAACTACTCCATCAAGTTCTATTCCAGCTTTTTTGAATATCGACGTTAATTTTTTTATATAGTCTTTATCAGCTAAAATAATTTGAGCTTGAAGAGTAAAATTCGAACTTAAACCTCCTACAGGATCTTGAACTTTCTCACCATTATCTAATATGAAACATTCAGGGACTATGTCTATAATCATTTTACCTTCTGGTACTTCTATGTCCTTGACTTGCATTATACTTGCACCAACGTCTTTTACTGATATTCCTGCATATTTGTCTTTTACTTCCTTCATAATACTATTTTGTACTATAGTAATATATTTACCAGGAATTGTAACATAAGCAGAGTGTATCTTTAAATTGGCTTCATCTTCAGCATCTTGAATTGTTTTGGCTATTGATAAACTTATATCATCTTCATCTATTATTTTGCCCTTTTTGATTCCTCGGCATTTACATTTTGACATTGAAATTATTTCAATTTGATTGAAGTTATTTACTTCACCCACAATAGCAGATACCTTAGAAGTTCCGGATATCTAAGCCGACAATTATATCACCTATTGCCAATCTTAATTCCTCCATTTTTTATATTTTTTCCTTGTATTTAAGAATATAATATTTTGACAAAAATGTCAATAGAATTTGTAATAATTTTGTAATATTTTTGTTATGAATTTGTAATAAAAAAACTAATGCTTTATTTTTAAAGCAATTAGTCTTTTTTGATAATTTTTTATATTTTATTCAGATTTTTTCTCTTCTAATTTTGCCTTATTTTTTGCTTCTGTTTGTTCCCATTTTTCTAAGTAATGTCTTCTAATTATTGTTAAATTATTGAACATTCTTCCTACAAAAACAACTATCGCAGCTAGATAAATATCTACATCAAGTTTGTTTCCAAGTAATGTTAATAATATAGAGAGTATCGCATTTCCGAAAAATCCAGTTACAAATACTTTAAAATTAAAGTTATTTTTCAAAGTTGCAACAATTCCTCCAAATACTGAATCCAATGCAGCAACTATTGATATTGCAAGATAATCTGTGTATGCGTATGAAATTGTTGGAGCAAATACTCCTAAAATTATTCCTACCAAGCATCCTATTATTATTGATAATACTATCATATCCTTTACCTCCCACTATTTTACATATTTCAAGGTCATTTCGCCTTCATATTTTTTTATAATTATTTCTCTTGATTTAGATATCTCTACATTATATCCTCTTGATCTATATTTATCTATATATCCATCCTTGACACTTAAAGCACTTTCCAAATATGACTGATTTCCTATAGCTCTTATCGTATATGGTGCTTTTGTTCTTTGGCCATTTATCAAGATAAAACTTCCTACATCAAAAATATCTGTCGTTGTTACTATTCTTTCACCATTTATCTCTATAGCCTCTGCTCCTGCAAGTTTTAACTCATTAACTAATTCAAGAAGGTCTTCATGTGTAATTTCTATTTGCTCACCATCATTTATTACTGATACATCATTACTATTTGATGAATCCATATTTGTCTGCGAACTAATTGTTATTGTTACTCCTTCGCCTTCTACATCTGTATTTCCTAGCAACATGTCGGCCTCTTTTACTTCATCTTCAAGAAGTTTTAATGCCTCTTCTTCTGATTTTTCATTTTGTGTATATTCGTTTATTTTATCTTTTACTCCATCTAGTTCTTCTTGAGCATCTGTATATTTTTGCTTGTAACTTGCAAGTATCTCTTTTAACTCCGCTTCCCTCATATATTCAAGTTCATCAGCATCTGTTTTATTTACCGTCTTGAATTGGATTGACATTACATATATCATAATAAAACTCATTATTCCAATGGTTATTGCCATAATAATTTTACTTTTATTCATATTCTAACCCTTCTTTCTATTGGACATTTTTCATATATTTGGAACTAATGACTCCATTATATTTTTCTACTGTAACATTACTTGATTTTTCTATGTTAGTAATTACATAGTTTTTTAACAATTCAAGATATCCACCTGGTCTTGAGATAGCAGACAAGCTCTCTGAGTTTCCTATAGCTTTTATCACAAATGGCGAATTTATCTTTTCTCCATTTACAGTTATTACTGTTCCTTGGCAACTTATTGCAGTAATAGAAGTTATTCTCTGACCATTTATTGATATTGCCTCTGCCCCTGCATTCTTCAATTCATTTACTATTTCCATCAAATCACCATCATGAACTACGTAATCATTTGCATTTCCTACTATAGATACATCTATAGTGTCATTGTCTGCAAGCGTTACAATAACTCCTGATCCTGTTAATTCTGTTAATCCTAACAATTTATTCGCATTTGCTAGCTTCTCTTCAAGTTCATTTGATGAATCATTTTCCTTAGTTGTTTCCTGCCTTACTTTTTCAAGGTCGTTTTTCGTTTTCTCTAAAGTATTATACATGTTTTCGTAATTTTCTTTCCATTTCAAAACTGCATCTTTCAAGCTTTGCTCTGCATAAGATGTACCTACAATTTGTGCCCCTTTACTTATCGTATTTATTTGTACAACAATTGCCCCTGTTAAAAGAACACACATTATTCCTATAGATATTGCTACCTGCATTTTGTTTTTCATAGTAACCTCCTATTCTGTTGGTGAAAAATACACATCCTTTGTGTTTAAATGTACTGTCCCATTCTTATCTTTTTCTTCTTCTATAAAGCGTTCTATCCAAGATGTCTTTGTACTTAAATCTGATGTATCTCCTAGCTCGATAATTTTATTATCGTTTTTAAAATTTAATATATAATTGTTACTATCTGAGATATTGATACTTGACAGTTTTTCTTTCAAATTATCTTTATTTAAACTATTCATTATTTTTATGAGATCATTGAATTTTGATAAATCTTCCTGATTTAATCTTGAACCCAACTCTAAATTGTTTAGTTCTGTTGTAATTCCTTCCAATGATACTGTTGCATAAGGCTCAGAATTTACCTCCAATATGTATCCGTTTTTATCTATGTATACGTATACTCCGTTGTTTGGTATGTTATATGCAGTTTTTCTTTCCTTGATAGATAGTTCTATTGTTCCTGGATATACACGTTTTACATTTACCTGTTCAACGTAACTTTCAGTTTTTATCAAACTTTTTATTTTAGTTTTATTTATTTTGAATATATTTTCTCCTATTGGTATTTCTGACAGTGCTACATACACACTTTCATTTATTTTTTCTGCTCCTATTACTTTGATTTCTGTTATATTAAATACTGGTGAAACAAATAGAAATGCTACGATTCCTCCGAAGTATGGCAAGTATTAATAGGATTTTGATTATAATAAGTAATACTTTTTTAACTTTGCTCCACGTTTTATTCTTTTTCTTATTCTTGACTTTTTTGTTTTTTTTGCTTTTTGAAGGCTTGTCCTTCACTTTTCTTGTATTATACCCTATAATGATTTCTTCATCAAGATTATAAGTAGATTTTTTCTTCTTTGGCATATCCTTTCCTCTTCTCTAGGAGAGCAATTTTTAATTGCCCTCCATGTTTTATTTATCATTTTTCAAGATCTTTCAATTCTATCTTTGCACCAAGTGACTGCAATTTTTTATCTAAATCTTCATATCCTCTTAATATATATTTTGCATTATTTACAATTGTTTTTCCCTTTGCTGTGAGGCCTGCAAGTACTAAACATACCCCTCCTCGTAGGTCTGTTGCTTCAACTGTTGCTCCATAGAGTTTTCTTGTTCCTTTTATTACGCACATCTTGCCTTCTTGAGTTATCTTTGCTCCCATTTTTCTCAATTCATTTGCATATTTATATCTATTTTCAAATATATTTTCTATTATTATTGATGTGCCCTTTGCTGTTGTTAAAATACTTGCAAATATTGATTGCATATCTGTTGGGAATCCTGGATAAGGCATTGTTTTTATTTCTACATTTTTTAGTTTTTTTGGTGCTGTAAGTGTTATTTCATCTTTTTTGACGTCAAGCACACAGCCTGTATCTCTTAACTTGTGGATTATTGGAGTTAAATGTTCTGGCTTCAAGTTTTTTAATCTGATTTTTCCTCCAGTTATTGCTGCTGCACAAAGCAAAGTTCCAGCTTCTATTCTATCTGGCATTATTGTGTAACTGACATCTTTTAATTTTTTTACGCCTACAATTTTTATTTCATTGCTTCCGGCTCCAGTTATTTTTGCTCCCATCCTGTTTAGCATATTTTGGAGATCAACTATTTCAGGTTCCATTGCAGCATTTTTTATAAGAGTTTCTCCTTCTGCTAAAACTGTTGTTAGCATTATATTTTCAGTTGCACCTACGCTTGGAAAATCAAGCTGTATTTCTGTTGGAGTTATCTTTTCTGTTTCACATTTTATATATCCATTTTCCTCTTTTATATCTATTCCAAGTTTTTTAAATGCTTTTAGATGTAAATCGATCGGCCTTGAACCTATATCGCAGCCCCCTGTTTGTGATAGTTTGTGGATACATAAATTTTAAGTGAAACGCTAATCCCCCATTTTCATATAATTCATTATACATCATATCGCTTAAATTGTACAAGTCTTTTTCTTCTTTTTTTATCTCCTTTGGAGCAAAAACTACTATTTTATCAAATAGTCTTGAAAGTTCTTCTTTTGTAAGCCCATTTTTCTTAATATCGTCTATTGCTTTAAAAATTAATTCTTCTTTGTCTTCTAGCTTATTTAAACTGCTCAATTTATTCTCTGTTTCTTTTATTTTTTCTTCTTCAATTTTTATCTTTTTATCTAATTCTTGTTTTTTCTCTTTAAATAAGAACTCTGGTA
>CANQMI010000057.1 GCA_947624905.1 uncultured Clostridia bacterium | reverse complement strand
TTCTATAAAAATAAAGAATGGCTAAAATATGCAGAAGAAGCGGACATCTTAAATGTAATTATTTTCAAAACAACTGCCAAAAAATGGAGAGAACTTAATGCTGATTTAGCTAAGCATTCTAATGTTAGAGATTATGCAACAATTAATGAATTAACAGTATTATCTAATTTAGAATCGCATAATGCTGAATTAATTAAAGAAGGAAAAAGCAAAGAAGAAAGATTTGAAATATTAAGTGAGATTGCAAAATATCAATTAGATGTACTTGATAATGCAGAAAAAATAAAATTATTAGGAGATAAAAATGAGTAAAAAGTTAGAATAATATATGATATACTTTTGAAGATAAAATAATAACAAAAATTCATATTATAAGGAAGTGAGAAAATGGAGAATAGCAAACTAAATATTAACTGGTATCCAGGACATATGGCCAAAGCAAAAAGAGAAATAATAGAAGATCTAAAACTAATTGATGTTGTTATAGAAATACTTGATGCTCGTATTCCAAGGTCAAGCCAAAATCCAGATATAAAAAGTATTATTAGTAAGAAAAAAAGAATTATACTTTTAAATAAATATGATTTGGCAAATGAAATAGAAAATAAAAAATGGCAGAGCTATTTCGAAAAACAAGGAATAGAAACAGTTTTAACAAACTCAAATACTGGAGATGGAATAAAACAAGTTATAACTAAAATAGAAAAAGTAATGGAAACAGAAAGAAAAGAAAATCTTGAAAGAGGCCGTATAAATAAAACTATACGTGTTTTAGTTTTGGGAATACCAAACGTTCGGAAAATCTTCATTTATCAATAGAATATCTAAAAGAACAACAGCAAAGGTAGGCAACAAGCCAGGCGTAACGGTTAAAAAGCAATGGATAAGAATTGCAAATAATATAGAATTATTAGATACACCAGGAATTCTATGGCCAAAATTTGAAACTGAACAGGTAGGACTAAACTTGGCATTTACTGGTACAATAAAAGATGAAATTTTAGAACAAGAAGAAATTGCATTTTACTTATTAAAACATCTATTAAATAATCATTTTGAGTTATTAGTAAAAAAATATAGATTAGATCAAGAAAAAATACAAAATGATCTAAAACAATTGGATGAAAACCAGACAATTATGAATTTGGTGGAGCAAATAGGAAAAAATAGGGGAGCACTAGTTTCAGGAGGAAAAGTAGACAATAAAAGAGTTTCCAATATTTTGCTACAAGATTTTAGAGAAGGTAGAATTGGTAGAATCACACTTGAAAAATGTGAGTAATGAAAGGAATGTAAATTGGACGAGTTAGAAAAAAATGTAAATGAAATGTCTCCTCTTATTTGGGCATATGTTGGAGATTCTGTATATGAATTATATATTAGGGAGAAGCTAGTTGAAACAACAAAATATAAACCACATAAATTACATATTGAAACAATAAAATATGTCAAGGCATCAGCACAAGCTAATATACTGAAAAGAATAGAGGAAGAATTAACGGAAGAAGAAAAAGCAATTGTCAAGAGAGGAAGAAATACAAAAAATCACCATTTACCTAAAAATGCAGATACTAGTGAGTATATGTATTCAACAGCTTTTGAAGGATTAATTGGATATCTTTATTTAACAAAACAAGAAAAAAGATTAAAAGAAATCCTTGATAAATGTATGGAACAATAATCTTAATAATAAAAAATAGTTTTCTTGAAGGTCAAGTTTCAAGAAAACTATTTTTTTGGTGACCCATACGGGAATCGAACCCATGATTCCACCTTGAGAGGGTGGCGTCTTAACCGCTTGACCAATGGGCCTAAATCATATTAATTTTAGCATAATATACAGCAAAATGTCAAGACTTGAAAATATAAACTTGAATAATTTATAGATTTAAAAATTATTACATTTATTTTAAATGTATATATAAAAAAATAAATAAATTTAGCAAAAACTATTGACAAGTGCTAAAAAAAGATATATGATATTAGCAGTCCAAGATATTGAGTGCTAAACGGAGGTGCAAGATATGTTAGATGAACGTAAACGAAAAATACTTAAAGAAATAGTAGATGAATATATAGATTCAGCAGAACCAGTAAGTTCAGCAATTATTGTTGAAAAGTATGAAAACAATATAAGTTCAGCAACAGTAAGAAATGACATGGCTGAGCTTGAAAAACTTGGATATCTAGAAAAAACTCATACATCAAGTGGACGTGTTCCATCTGCAAAAGGTTATAGATTATATGTAGATGAATTATTAAAATATGACAATATAAGTGTAGAGGAAATCAAATATATTCAAGAAAAATTAGAGAATAAAGCAAATAGTATCGAAGAGCTTACAAAAATTGCAACAACTACACTATCAGAAATTACTCATTATACAACTGTTAGTGTTGGGCCAAAAACTTCAGGTCAAAATATTGAAGAAATAAAATTTGTACTTCTCGGATCAAGAATGCTGATGGGAATAATAGTAACAGATTCAGGCCTTGTCAGAGAAACAATCATAAAGTTTGATGAAGATATTACCCAAGAACAAGTGGACACACTAAATTATTATTTTAATAATAAACTTCAAGGAGAACCGATAGAAAAAATTGATGCTTCACTTGAAGAATATATCTTTAGAGAGTTAAAGTATAGCATAAAGATTATAAGACCAATAATAGAGCAAATGAAAAAATTAATTCAAGAAGAAGAAAAAATATATCTTGAAGGAGCAAATAAATCATTTGAATTACCAGAATTCAAAAGCTTAGAAATTGCTAAAAATTTTGTAAATATATTAGATACTAAGGAAGTTATGCTTGACATTCTAAACACTGGATTTGCAAAAGATATACAAATATATATAGGTGATGAGAATGACAATCAAGATTTAAAAGATTTCAGTATAGTTACATTCAAACATTCAGTAGGAGATAAGGACTTAGGAACAATAGGAATCATAGGACCTAAGAGAATGAATTATTCTAAAGTTATTTCTGTTATGAAATATATTAGCAAAAAACTTGATGATAATTTTGACAAAAAAGATTAATAATAAATTAGAGGAGGAAATGATATAGGTGGAAGAACAAGATGTAAATGAAAAAGAAAAAGTTAATGAAAATTCAAGCCAAGAAATAAAAAATGAGGACAACAAGCCAAACGAAGAAAAACAAGATCCCGAAGTTCAAAAAATACAAGAAGATCTAGAAAATACAACAGACAGATTAAAAAGACTTATGGCAGAATTTGATAACTTCAAAAAAAGAAATGCAAAAGAAAGAGAAATGCTATATTCTTCAGTACTTATTGATGTAGTAAGTAAATTACTACCAGTCTTAGATAATCTTGAAAAAGCAGCCAGTGCAGAAACAGAAGATACAAACTATAAACAAGGAATAGACTTAGTACTTAAACAATATGTAGATGTACTTACTTCTTTTGGAGTTACGCAAATTGAAAGTGTAGGAAAAACTTTTGATCCAGAATTACATGAAGCAATAAGCATGATTCAAGATGAAAATCTAGGAGCAAAGGAAATAAAAGAAGAATTCAGAAAAGGATATAAATTAGGAGACAAAGTTATAAGACATTCTATGGTTATAGTAAATCAATAATAAATAAGTTATTAATTTTTAAATATAAATTTTACAAAAGATTAAAAAAGAAAGAAAAAAGATAATCATATAGAAAACAATCAAAAACGAGAATTACTAGGAAAATGAGGCAAATTGCCGTAGATAGACCTAGTGGTCATCTAGGACAATTTGTCCGACATTTGACGAAGTAAGACGAAGTTTTTCATTGTTTTAAAAGGAGGAAAAAAATTATGGGAAAAATAATAGGAATAGACCTTGGAACAACAAACTCATGTGTAGCAGTTATGGAAGGAGGAGAACCAGTAGTAATAGCAAATGCTGAAGGAAATAGAACAACACCATCAGTAGTTGCATTTTCTAAAGATGGAGAAAGACTAGTTGGACAAATTGCTAAACGTCAAGCTGTTACAAATCCAGAAAACACAATTATGTCAATAAAAAGAGACATGGGTTCAGACAAAAAAATAAAAATTGAAGGAGATGAATTTACTCCTCAAGAAATATCAGCAATGATACTTCAAAAATTAAAATCAGATGCTGAAAACTATTTAGGACAAAAAGTAACTCAAGCAGTTATAACTGTTCCAGCATACTTCAGCGACAGCCAAAGACAAGCAACAAAGGATGCAGGTAAAATAGCAGGACTTGAAGTTTTGAGAATAATAAATGAACCAACAGCTGCAGCTCTTGCTTATGGAATGGATAAAGAGGAAACAGACAAAAAAATAATGATATATGACTTAGGTGGAGGAACATTTGATGTATCAATACTTGATATTGGTGATGGTGTATTTGAAGTTCTAGCAACAAGTGGAAACAATAGACTAGGTGGAGATGACTTTGATGAAAGAATCATAAATTACCTAGTAGAAGAATTTAAAAAAGCACAAGGAATTGATCTAAGACAAGATAAAATGGCAATGCAAAGACTAAAAGAAGCAGCAGAAAAGGCAAAAATAGAACTATCTGGAGTAGGTCAAACAAATATTAACTTACCATTCATTACAGCAGACAGCACAGGACCAAAACACTTAGACATAACTCTAACAAGAGCTAAATTTGAAGAACTAATAAGAGATCTAGTAGATGCAACAATCGGACCTGTTAATCAAGCTCTTAAAGATGCAGGAATCTCAGCATCAGACTTACACAAAGTATTATTAGTAGGTGGTTCATCAAGAGTACCTTGTGTTCAAGAAGCTGTTAAAAAGATTACAGGAAAAGATGCAGATAAAGGAATAAACCCAGATGAGTGCGTAGCAATTGGTGCTGCAATTCAAGGTGGAGTATTATCAGGAGATGTTCAAGACTTATTACTTCTTGATGTTACACCACTTTCACTTGGAATTGAAACATATGGTGGAGTATTTACAAAATTAATAGAGAGAAATACTACAATACCAACAAAGAAATCACAAATATTCTCAACAGCAGCAGATGGTCAAACAAGTGTAGAAGTACACGTATTACAAGGTGAACGTGAGATGGCTGCATACAATAAAACTTTAGGAAGATTCCAATTATCAGGAATACCTGCAGCTCCTCGTGGAATACCACAAATCGAAGTAACATTTGATATAGATGCAAATGGTATAGTTCATGTTTCTGCAAAAGATATGGCAACAGGAAATGAACAAAATGTTTCAATCACTGCAAGTTCAAATCTTTCAGATGAGGATATTGAAAAAGCCGTTAAAGATGCTGAAGCACACGCAAGTGAAGACAAAAAGAGAAAAGAAGAAATCGAAGTTAGAAATAATGCAGAAAGTTTAGTATATAATTGTGAAAAAACTATGAAAGAACTTGGAGACAAGATAAGCGGAGAAGAAAAAGCAAAAATTGAAACAGAAATGGACAATGTCAAGAAAGCATTAGAAGGAACAGATACTGAAAATATTAAACAAGCAACAGAAAAATTAACACAAGTATTTTATGAATTATCTGAAAAATTATATAAACAAGCAAATCCAAATGCTGGTGCTGAAGCTGGAGCAGGAGCAAATTCAAATCCAGAAGGACCAACAGAAGGAGCAGATGGCAATGTATATAATGCAGACTATAATGTAGAAGATAATAATAATAACTAAAAGTCAAGAATGAAATTTTAGAAGTTAGAAGTATGATCTTCTAACTTCTAAAATGTTAGTTAAAACAGATACCACAATAATTGAAAGGGAGAAAAAATAGAATGGCTGAAAAAAGAGACTATTATGAAGTCTTAGGTGTAAGCAAAACAGCAACAGACGAAGAAATAAAAAAAGCATATAGAAAGCTTGCAAAGAAATACCATCCAGACGCAAATCCTGATAATAAAAAAGAGGCAGAAGCCAAATTTAAAGAAGTAAATGAAGCTTATGAAACTTTATCAGATAAACAAAAAAGAGCTACGTATGATCAATTTGGAGCAAATGGTCCACAAGGATTTGGTGGTGCAGGCAATGGATACTATTCGTATTCTACATCTGGTTTTGATGGATTTGATATTGATTTAGATGATATCGTATCATCAATATTTGGAGGAGGAAGACGAAGAACTTCAAGAGCATCAAATGGACCAAGTAAAGGTGCAGATTTAAGGCATGATGTAGAAATTACATTTGAAGAAGCTTTCTTGGGTGTAAGAAAACAAATAAATATTTCAAGAGAAGATATATGTGATGTTTGTCATGGAAGTGGTGCTAAACCAGGAAGCAAAGTAGATACATGTTCTGTTTGTAATGGAACTGGACAAATAAGACAAGTACAAACTACTTTATTTGGACAAATGCAAACATCAAGGACTTGTACAAATTGCGGTGGAACTGGTAAAGTTATTCGTGAAGTTTGCGAAAAATGTAGAGGAAAAGGAAGAATAAAGAAGCAATCAAGAATAACGATAAGCATACCGGCTGGAATAGAAGATGGTCAAACTGTAGTTTTAAGAGATGAAGGAGCACCAGGACAAAATGGTGGCCCTAAAGGTGATTTATATATAGTTGTTCATATCAAACACCATCCTATATATATAAGAAAAGATGAACATGTACTATGTGATATCCCTGTAACGGTTACACAAGCAACACTAGGAGCAGAAATCGAAGTCCCAATGGTAGATGGAACAAAAGAAAAGTTTAAAATACCAGAAGGAACTCAAACGGGTACAAAATTTAGAATAAAACAAAAAGGATTTACAAGTATAAATAGAAATTATAGAGGCGACTTTATATTTACGGTTATTGTTCAAACTCCAAAAAGACTTTCAAAAGAGCAAAGAGATTTATTTGAAAAGTTAGCAAAAACTATGAATGAACAACCACCTGTAAGAAGAAAAGGAATATTTGGATAATAATTATCCCCCAGCATAGCTGGGGGTTTTTCCTTTTCGCCCATAGGGCTCCTTTACTAGCAACGTCTAAAGACG
>CANQMI010000056.1 GCA_947624905.1 uncultured Clostridia bacterium | reverse complement strand
TGAAAAATTTGACAAAAAAATTAAGCATTTTTAATGCTTACATAGATTTTTTTAATTTGAAACTGTCAAACTTCCGATTCCTTCAAGCTTTTGCTGACTGATACAATAGTACCTTTTGTCATTCTTTAAATCTCCTTTCATAAAGTAGCTAAAAGCTCTTGTAACAGTATATCATAATTATGTAAATCCTGCAAGTCATATAAAATATATTAGAACAAAAAAATAATACTTGCGTTTATAATAAAAATGTGATATAAAATTAATTAAAATAATAAATTAATTCAAGAGAGCAGATATTGCTCTAACTAGGAGGTAATTATGGAGTTAAAAGGATCAAAAACAGAAAAAAATTTGATGGAAGCTTTTGCAGGAGAATCACAAGCAAGAAATAAATATACATATTTTGCAAGCAAAGCAAAAAAGGAAGGATATGAACAAATAGCAGCAATATTTGAAGAAACAGCAGCTAATGAAAAAGAACATGCAAAATTGTGGTTTAAACTACTAAATGGAGGAGAAGTACCTTCAACAGTAGAAAATTTGAAAGCAGCAGCTGGAGGAGAAAACTTTGAATGGACAGATATGTATGACAGAATGGCAAAAGAAGCAAGAGAAGAAGGATTTGAAAAAATCGCATATTTATTTGATGCTGTTGGAAAAATAGAAAAAGAACATGAAGAAAGATATTTGAAACTATTAGAGAATGTAGAAAATGGTTTAGTATTTTCAAAAGATGGAGACAGAATTTGGAAATGCAGAAACTGTGGACATATTGTAATAGGAAAATCAGCTCCAGAAGTTTGTCCAGTATGTAATCACCCACAAGCATATTTTGAAATAAAAGCAGAAAATTATTAATAGTATATATTCAAGAATTAAAGGAGGAAATCTTATGAAGTATGTATGCACAGTTTGTGGTCATGTTTATGATGAAGAAGTTGAAGGAGTAAAATTTGAAGATTTACCAGATACATGGGTATGCCCATTATGTGGTGTTCCAAAATCAATGTTTAAAAAACAAGAAGATTAATAAAAACACTTATAAAAAATGTAAAAGAAACCTTATTGTTAGACAAAAAGTTTAGCAATAAGGTTTTTTAAAAGTATGTAAAATAAAAAATTAGTTGTTGTTAAAAAAAAACATATATGATATAATAAATTTCCAAAGAGTAGGCGAAAGGAATAATATGTAGAAATGGAAAATAAAAGAGTAGAAAAAAACGATTATTATTTATCCATTGCAGAAGCGGTAGCAGGTAGAGGAACATGCCTTAGGAAAAATTATGGATGTATAATAGTAAAAAATGATGAAATAATTGCAACAGGCTATACAGGAGCACCAAGAGGAAGAAAAAATTGTATAGATTTAGGATATTGTACAAAGAAAAAAATTCTTCCAGATATCAGACATCGGAGGATATGATGCTTGTAGATCTGTACATGCAGAACAAAATGCAATAATAAGTGCATCAAGGCGAGATATGATAGATTCAAAGTTATATTTAGTAGGAATAAGAAAAGATACAGGTGAGTATGAAGATCAAGCAGACTCTTGCCAACTTTGCAAAAAAATGATAATAAATGCAGGAATAAAAGAGGTAATAATAAAAGATAAAAAAGGATATAGAACGATAGATGTAAAAGACTGGATAGAAAAAGATGACTTATTAGAGGGAAAAATAACATACTAAAATAAGACAGAAATTTAAATAGAAAGGAAGTGGAAAATAAAAATGGCAAAACCAATAGTTGCAATAGTAGGAAGACCTAATGTCCGGAAAATCTACATTTTTTAATTATATAATAGGAGAGAGAATATCAATAGTCGGAGATGAACCAGGAGTTACAAGAGACAGAATTTATGGAGAAGCAGAATGGAGAGGAAGAAAGTTTACACTAGTTGACACTGCAGGACTAGAACCAAAATCAGATGATCTAATTATTACTGGTATGAGAGAACAAGTAGAAATTGCAATTAATATAGCTGATGTGATAATATTTCTCACTGATGTAAAACAGGGGATAACAGAACTAGATAAGGAAATAAGTTTGATTTTAAAAAAATCAAAGAAACCTATAGTTTTAGTATGCAATAAATCAGATAATTTTGGTCAAGAGGATGGAATATACGAGTTTTATAACTTAGGAATAGGCGAACCTTTTGCAGTATCTTCAGTAAATGCAAAAGGAATCGGAGATGTGCTTGATCAAGTGTATAGCTATTTTCCAGCAAAAACAGAAAATGAAGATCAAGAAGGCATAATAAAAGTTGCAATAATAGGAAAACCAAATGCACGGTAAATCTTCCTTGATAAATAAAATACTTGGAACGAACAGAGTGATAGTAAGTGATATACCAGGAACCACTCGAGATGCAACTGATTCATACTACGAAAATCAAGAGGGAAAATATATTTTTATAGATACAGCCGGTCTTAGAAGGAAAAACAAAATAAAAGATGACATAGAAAGATATAGCATTATAAGGACAATGTTTGCAATAGAAAGAGCAGATGTGTGTTTGATGATGATAGATGCACTTGAAGGTGTAACTGATCAAGATACAAAAATTGCGGGCGAAGCACATGAGGCAGGAAAAGGAATAATCATAGTTGTAAATAAATGGGATCAAATAGAAAAAGATGACTCTACAATAGAAAAATTTAAAAAAGATGTATATCAGAAATTAGCATATTTGAATTACGCACCAATTATCTTTATATCAGCTAAAACAGGACAAAGGGTAAATAAACTTTTTAGCATGATAAATGAGGTGGCAAAATTTAATAGTATGAGAATCTCAACAGGAATGTTAAATGATGTTATAAATGAAGCAATTGCAATAACTCAGCCACCAACTGATAAAGGAAGAGTATTAAAAATATTGTATGTAACACAAGCGAGTACGAAACCACCAACATTTGTAATATTTGTAAACAATAAAGAAATATTCCATTTCTCTTATGAAAGATATTTAGTTAATCATATTAGAAAAGAGTTTGGAATGACTGGAACTCCAATAAGAATTATTGTACGTGAAAAACAAGAAGATATGTAAAAAAATTATATAAAAGAAAAGGAGTTGATTTTATGGTAATATACATAGTTATGGCAGTTGTAGCTTATGCTATTGGAAGCGTAAATTTTTCAGTAATTTTTAGTAAAAAATTTGCAGGATATGACATTAGAGATAAGGGAAGTGGAAATGCAGGAACAACTAATATGCTAAGAAATCTTGGAAAAAAAGCAGCAGCGATTACTCTTGTTTGTGATATATTCAAGGGATTAGTTTCAATATTCATTGCTTATATAATTAGCAAAATAGTCAAGGATATAAATGGTGCACTTCTTGTCCAAATAGCAGCTTTAGGTGTTGTAGTTCGGACACACTTTTCCGATATTTTTCGGATTTAGAGGAGGGAAAGGAGTCGCAACATCTCTTGGAGTATTACTATGTGTAAATTGGCAAATAGGACTTCTTTGCTTAGTATTTGCATTAATAATAATTGTAGTAACAAGAATGGTTTCAGCAGGATCATGTACTGCAGCAATACTCTACCCAATACTTGTACTATTTCAAGTAGGAAAAGAATACTTTATAATAGGTGGAAATTATTTAATATTTAGTATATTATTAGCAGCATTCATATTATTTAACCATAGATCAAATATAAAAAGAATATTAACAGGAACAGAAAATAAAATCAGCTTGAAAAAAGCATAAATCAAGCAAGTAAAAACCTCTTTCATTCTCACAATTAATATGAGGTTTTTAATAAAGTATTTATCATAGCATTAGTTGTTCAAATGGAGGTTTTTATGAAAAATATATGTATAATAGGAAGTGGAAGCTGGGGTTCAGCTCTTGCAATAAATTTAGCACAAAAAGGGCATAATATAAAAATATGGTCATTTTCAGAAGAAGAAAAGAACCTAATAAATAATGAAAAAAGATGTAAATTCTTACCAGAAGCCAAAATTCCAGAAACAGTGTACTGTACAACTTCTTTTGAAGAGGCAATAAAAGATACAGACATAATACTCCATATTACACCATCAAAGTTTACAAGAGAAACTGTAAAAAAGTATAAACAATATGTTACAAATCAGCCAATTGTAATATGTTCAAAAGGGTTTGAAAAAGAGACTTTAAAAACTCTTGATGATGTAATAAAAGAAGAATTACCAAATTCAAAAATAGCAGTTTTATCAGGACCATCTCATGCGGAAGAGGTATCTCAAAACATTCCAACAGCATTAGTTGTTGCATCAGATCATGAAGAAGTCAGTAAAATGATACAAGAAGAATTTATGAGTGAATCTTTAAGAATATATACTTTAAAAGATGTAAAAGGTGTAGAACTTGGAGGAGCTCTAAAAAATATAATAGCATTTTGTGCAGGTGTTGCAGCTGGAATTAATTTAGGAGATAACAGCTTTGCAGCCTTGATAACAAGAGGATTAAAAGAAATATCTGCGCTTGGAGAAGCTCTTGGTGGAGATAAAGAGACATTCTATGGACTTACTGGACTTGGAGATCTTATAGTAACTTGCCTTAGTGAACATAGCAGAAATAGAAGAGCTGGAATTTTGATAGGACAAGGAAAAACAGTAGAAGAGACAAGAAAAGAAGTAGGAATGGTAATAGAAAGTATAGACAATATAGAAGTTGCATATCAACTTGGAAAAAATTTACAGATAGAAATGCCAATCTTGAATACAGTTTATGATATATTATACAATGGACTTGATCCAAAAGAAGCTGTTATATACCTTATGTCAAGGGACAAAAAATCTGAATTTTAAGTATATTTTTGCTAGGTTTTGAAAAAATAATACTAGGAAAGGAATGATTTAAAATGGAGATATTTGAAAAAATTGGAGATGCTGCAAGTAAAACATATAAATATACAGCAGAAAAAACAAGTAAAATAGCAAAAGAAACAAAGAAAAAAATGGAAATTAGTGATTATAAAAAGAACATAAATGAAATATATCTTGAGATAGGCGAAACAGTATATGAAAAATATGTTACAGATCAAGAATTGAATCTAGAAGAACTACTTGAGAAGTGCACAAGAATACAAGAATTAAGTGATAAAATAGCAGAGTGCAAAAACGAAATACTAAAACTAAATGAGAGAAAGCAATGTAAAAATTGTTATCAGGAAATAGAAATAACTGCAAACTACTGTCCAAACTGTGGATTTGAACAAGAAAGAGTAAACCAAGAAGAGACACAAGAAGAAGTACAAGATGAAACAGAAGATGAGGAAGAGATAGTAGAAGAAGAAAAAGATGAAAATAAAAACAAAGAAAAGAAATAATTAATAAGGGTATCTTTCATAAAGATACCTTATTAATTTGTCAACATTATTTTCTGTTACATTAATAAAGGCATCTTGATCAAGACTAATCCACATATTTACTCTATATAGATCTTTATTATCAATAAATGTTCCTATAATATCAGCCATTTCTATTGGATTTTCAAATTCTTTTTCCCATTTTAAATCATTTTGAAGAACAACATTATACTTATAAAAATTAGTTAAAAATCTTGAAATTTCACCTTTTTTATCACTATATAAAGTTACGATAGTTTTCATACAAATAATATTTTCCTTTCAAGCTTAGTTTGTTCATAAAACAAAAAAACATACAGAGAATAAAAGGCAATACTTTTTGAAATACTATAAATGAGTAATAGAGAAAGGAGAATTAATTAGAATACATGAATAATAAATTTATAAATATAATTATAAAAATAATTGTGATAACCATTATGGTACTAGGTGCGATATTTATATTTTTAATATTTACAAATTCATCAAGTGGAGCAAATCAAGAAGAAAAAATAGAAGAAGAGATAATTTATTTAGATGATAAAATACTTATGCTAATAAATAGTTTGAATAATATAAATTTGCAAAACTATCAAATATCAATATCTCAGATAGAAGAAAATAGAGACTCAAGCAATAGCTCTGGATCAAGTGGAGGAGGCTCATCAGATAATCAAGAAGGCATGGGAGGAATGAAAGGAGAATCAAGTGAGCAAAGTCAAAAAGCAAATGGGACAGAGAATTCAAACAATCAAGAAAAGATTACAATTACAAAGATGGAACTTGAAACGACAAATTCCGAGAATAGTCAACCAAACTGGAAAAATATACAGTCAGAAGCGGAAATGCTATCTCAGGCATGGGCTACGGTTATATTGGATTTATATAAAACAAATGCAAATTCTGAAGATATATTAAGTTTTAGTACTACCCTTGATGATGTAATTATGAATCTAAATAAAAATGATAAAACAATGTCAGCTATGTATATAGCAAAGTTATATAGTTATTTACCAAAATTTATAAAGCAAAATTCTCAAGAAGATATTTTAAAACCGATAATTGAAACTAAGAGCCATATTATAAATGCCTATGCTTATATAGAAACTGATAATTGGGATAAGATACAGGAAGAGGTAAATTCTGCAGAAAAAGTATTTTCAGAACTTATGAATGATGTTGATCTGGCAAAAAATCAAAAGAAATATGGGATAGACAAATCTTATGTTTTGCTTCAAGAACTTGAAAATTCATTAGGAACGAAAAACAAAGAAGTATTTTATATCAAATATAAAAATTTGATTGAAGGATTAAACTGGATAGAATAAACGAATGATTAAAAACACACAAGAATTATATTTTAGGTATAAATCTTGTGTATTTTTTTACTTGAATATCAAAAAAATCGCAAAAACTCTTGACAAATCTAAAAAAATAGTGTAAAGTAATATAGCATTACATTAAAAAGGATAAGTGATAATTATGGATAAAAATGTACAAATAGGGATGCTTTGTGATATATATGGAGAACTTTTAACAGAAAAGCAACAAGATATATTAGATTTATACTATAATAACAACTTATCACTTGCAGAAATAGCGGAGGAAATGCAAATAACAAGGCAATCTGTAAGAGACAGTATTTTGAAAGGAGAGAAGAAACTTTTTCGGATTAGAAGAAAAACTAGGAATTATGAAAA
>CANQMI010000055.1 GCA_947624905.1 uncultured Clostridia bacterium | reverse complement strand
AGCTCCTTCCATAAGCTGTCAAAATACTGACTAAACTTTGGACTTTTTCGGCAGTTAATTGGTGTTCGATCCTGCATTTCAAAATCAATCGTATGAATATTTTTTATCTTAGCAGGTCTACTACTTAATACAATAACTTTATCTGACATACTGATACTTTCGGATATATCATGAGTTACAATGAGTGCTGTTATATTTTCTTCTCTCAAGATTTTATAAATATCATTTGTTACCATCATTCTAGTTTGATAATCTAATGCAGAAAATGCCTCATCTAATAATAAAATTTTAGGCTTTGTTGCAAGCATTCTAATTAAAGAAGCTCTTTGTCTCATACCCCCAGAAAGTTGAGCAGGATATTTATCTTTGAATTCATCAAGACCATATTTTTTGAGTAATTCCATAGCATATTCTTGATTTTCTTTAGTCTTGTTGTGCCTTATTTCCAAACCAAACATTACATTGTTATAAATAGTTCTCCACTCAAGTAGAGTATCCTTTTGTAACATATAACCTACTTTAGGAGATATTCCGATTTTGTATTTCTCCATCAATGATTATCTCTCCAGATGTTTTATCATCAAGTCCTGAAATAATTGATAAAAGAGTTGATTTACCGCAGCCACTTGGACCAATGATACTAACAAATTCACCTTCGCATACAGTAAAACTGATATCGTCAATTGCATTAATTTCTCCATTTTTAGATTGATAAGTTTTTTTAACATTATTAACTTTTAAAATTTCTTTCATATTTGCCTCCTTATCAATATGCCTCAATTTAATATATTAAATATTATGTAAAATGGTGCAAAGTTATTGAAAAATATTGCTTGATTTAAAAAACTGTAAAGTACGATAAAATAATATTATGCCATATATAAAGACGCAAAAAAGAGAGCTTCTAAGATTAGAAGCTCTCTTGAAATTATATTTATTTTTTTGATAAATTTTTCATTCTAATATCTTCACCGAAAAATCTACAAACATTGTAATATCCAGCAAATCTTGAAAAAATTCTTTCTCCATAGGTATCAAATAAATAATTCATATTCATATTTGTAGAAAATATTGTCTTTTTCACTTTGTTGCCACTATGTAGCAATCTAGCATTTATTATATTAAATAACTCAGCAATCTTAATTGAATTCAATGATTCAGTACCTAAATCATCAATAATCAATAAATCTACATTTATTATATTATCATAAACTTCTTTAAAATCAGATTTACCAAATCTATAATCTGCTAAGTTATCAAGCATAATTGGAGCTGTTTGATATAAGACTGTTTTTTTCTTGAGTAAAATCTCTTTAGCAATACAATTAGAAAGGAAAGTTTTTCCAAGGCCTGTACTACCACAAAATAATAAATTTTTTTCTTCTGGATCGTCAAAATTTTTTACAAAATCCAAAGCAATATTTTTAATATTTAAAATATTTTGTCTTGGTGAAATATTTGCGTTGTAGCTTTTCTTATCTACTTGATCAGAATATAAATCTAACTTGAAGTTATCAAAATTTTCTTTTTCAAGATTACCAATATTAGATTTATTAAATTGAATATCAAAAATCTTTTGTTTCATGCAGTTACAAGGAACAGTTTTTTGATTTTCCAAAGTAACAAAACCTGTGTCATGACAAACATTACATTCATAAGCAGGTTCAAGAGCTTCTTTTGGAATTTTTTTTGATTTTAATAAATTTGATTTTTTAGTTTTTAATTTATTAAAATCAGATTTCAATTTATCAGCTAAAGTGAGATTATCATTTAAAATAGCTTTTGAAATTTCTAATGCAGTATGATTTAATTTTGAATTTAATTCAGATAATTCTGTATCTGAGTTATAAAAAGCATCTCTTGATTTTTCAAAATTTATATCTGCATTTAATTTTTTCTTTTCATATTCTTTTAATAAAGTGTTTAAAGTAGGATCACTCAAAATAAACCTCCAAATTAATTTTGATTATTTGCATATAAATTATCAAAATTTTCATATTTACGTTGTTCAAAATTGTTATACTTCTTTACATTTTTCTCTAATTCTTTTTTATTTTTCATTTGATTTTTATATTCTATCAAGAAATTTTGAACATCTTCAGGAGTTCTCAAATTTCTATCATTCCAATTAGATATCAATTTATCAAGATAATCAAAAGAAAAGTTTGCTTTAGAAGTTGTTTTTCTTAATGCAATTTCTATAATATCAAAAGAGTAAGAAAAATCAACTACCCATCTTTCAATATAAGACTTTTCATATTCAGTAAGGGATCTAGTAAGGCCAAGCTTCTTTTGGACAGCCTTTTCAATCTTTTGCAAAGTTTCTTGTTTTTGAAAATAAACTTCCAAATCACTAAAAGTCTTGACGTTATTTTTAGCCCAAGCTTCTGCAACAACTTGCACATAGTTCCTATGTAGAGCAGAACGCTTGAAACAATAGTTAAATAAAGCAATCATAACTTGTTCATCAAAACCATATTTGTTAAACCACATATCAATATCTGCGTACCAAGATGGGGACATAATTCCTTGAAAGAAAGAATTATTAATTGTTTCGACTGAACTTGCTCTATGCTTATTTTTCTCATTTCTTTCAATATCTTCAAGAGAAAGAGATACCTTTGGTTTATACAGCTTATGAAGCTCGATTTCTTGAAGATTATTCATTATAAAACCAGTACCCTTTTTTGTGATAACTCCAATTCCTTCCCAGTATTTGATAGCATCTTGAATAGCAGGGAGGGGTATAGCAAGTTTTTTTGATAAATCATTTAATTTAATATCTTTATTGTATTTAGAAAGAAACAACATATACAAATAAACCTTGATACAATCACCAGAAGATTGTGATAAATATTCTGAAAAGAAAATATCAGGCAATTTTGTAGTTGAAAATAACAATGCTTCATCATTTTGTTCTAGCTTCATAAAAGTTACCTCCACGCCAAAGAATAGCATCTTTTGTATGAAAAATTATATCATTATAAACTTAAAAAAACAAGATTATTTATATAAATATATTTTTTGACTTGAGATATATTTTAACAGATACATCAAAACATAGAGAATGTTCTCGTGATTAAAACCTATTACACTAAATAAAAAAACAGGAAAACATAAAATAATAAAAATGAAAAGTTTAATAAAAAGTGATGATATAAAAAAATTAATAACACAAAAAACAAGAACATACCAAACCACATTAAAAATAGCGGTAGAATAATCAACTATACCAAATAATTTCGCTGAAAAATCATAGTTCTGGGGGATAATAAATTTCATGTAACACCTCCTAAAAGTAAAGTATATGTTACAATTTATAGCTAAATTGTAACAAACAAGCAAACTTCAAGCAATAATAATATAAAAATCTATATGAAACTTATTTTAGATTACCAATACCCTTGAAATAATAAGTATAGCCTTGAACTTCCATACTGAGACCACCTAAAAATTCTTTCATAATACTATTCGATTTTATTAGAGCCAACATTGAGCCTAAAAATAATAGTTTTGAAACCAAATCATTAGAACTATACTCTATTGAAAACATAACAATCAGAATCAAGGAAGAAAAGATTTCTAAAATTAAAAGCGAAACAAAGCATTTTAACCAAGACTTGAAAAGACCAACACTGGAGCGAGTTGAGGAGCATAAAATAGCAAAAGGAGAAATCAAGACAAATACTTTAATCAAGATATATCTTATAGAATAAATAAATATTAAATTTAAAAACCCGATAGAGGAAATAGTTTTTAAAATCCCGTCAACAGATAATACAGAATTTCCCTCTCCGCTCAAGAGGGGCAATAGAATCAAGTAATTCAGAAAGATTTTTAAAGCAAATATCAGTGTCAAGAAAATTGCTACCGACCTCTCTAATAGAAGAAGAAATGAGGCTATTTAGATTAATTATTTGCTCACATATAAAAAAGCTACAATTCATGCAAATTCCAACAACAATAATCTTCAGAAAAAATTGATAAGGATGCTCTGATTGACCTATTGAAAAATTCGATAATAGATATCTAATAGCAAAATAAAGGACAAACCCGATAAGTAAAGCATTTGCAATAATGAGAATTCCAGTTGTAGAATTTACATCAAGCAATTTTTCAAAATAACTTGACTTGATAATTTTGCTATCAATAAAAGCAACATTATCAAGTGCCGAATAAACAGAATTATCAATAGAAGAGAATAATTTGTGAAATAATTCTGTAATCGCAGAAATAATTGTGTTAGTTATAGAACCCAATATAAAACCTCCTTGAATTAACCAATCAAGCCTTTAATTAAAGAAATAATTAAATCAAGAGCTAAAATAAAAGCATAGGAAACAATGGATGTTCTAATTAACTTTTTACCAGTTCTTATCCTTTCTTCATCACCAAAACTAAATTTTTGCATCAAGAAACCAGAACCTATTGCAACTGCCGCAACAGGAGTAGCAATCGCAACAATATAGCTTTGAATACTTTCGAAAGCTTCAATTATTTTTTTAACTAATTTGGGATATGCCGCAAAAGAAAAGCAATTAAAAGAAAATAAAAATACAATAAAAATAAAAAATGTAAATAAAAAGTAATATAAAAATTTCTTCATAAAAACCTCCAAAGATATAAAATTTTAATATGTTGAATAATTCCACTTGAAATTAATTCTGCAAAATCTTGACAAGATTTGCTATTCTAGATAATATTTTTTACATATCTTGATCAATAATGAAATATGGGATTAAATCAAGCTCTTGTGGAGAAAGAATATTTGCTCCAGTAGATAAAAATGCAAGACAGGAAAAAGTATTTAATTTTTGTGTAAAATAATTAGTATCAAAAATAAAATCAAATTGAGTGTAAGTATTAACACTTTCAGAAAAATTAGGTTTATCAAAGCTTAAAAGATTAGAAAAATAGGAATCCTTTCTGCTTTTTGAACTTTCCGAAACACTTTGAGAAAACTTAGTCTTATCTTCTTTGCCTAATTGTTTTTGAGCATCTTCTATGGTAAAAGTATCATCAGTTCTAAACCAAAATTTATTTATCAAATTTTGAATGATAACCTTGACGGTATATTGATTATTTAGTGCATTCAAGAGAGAAGTATAGCTTTGAGTAGCAACGATATTAATACATTTAGCTTCTCTTGATTGTGCAAAAAAATTTGCATCAGTATCAGTGACATATTCGTGATACTCATCACTAATAAAACAAACGCTTCGCATATAGCTAGGATTTTTTGCAAGCCTAGCCATTACTTCAGTTTGAAAATCCAATTTTAAATATGCGGCAATAATTTTAGACAGATTATTATACTCAGAAATATTCATGTTTAAAACAATGATTTTCCCATTATTTACAGCATCTTCAAAGCCAAAAAAGTTAAGATCAGATTTTTCAGGTGAAAAGACTTGAAGAATATCATAATCAGATATAAAAGCACCTGTAATTCTAGTTATTTCAGACTTTAAAATAGCAGAAGTTCTTGTATCTAAAGCGTTGAACTCCTTTTCAAAAAACTCAATAGAAGAAAGTAAAGAATGTATCTCTTGAGAAGAAAATTTACCTTCTAAAAACTTATCTCTAAGCATAGAAATTTTACTAGTGTAATAATCAGAAATAGTGATTAATTTATGCAATTCAGAAAAAGTAACATAGCCATCATTGTATAATCTACAAAATTTAATACATTCAGTTAAAACCTGTTCGGCTTTATCTAACCAATAACTTTCGCTGTTGTTTTTTGAAAAAAGAGTTAAAATAGTCTTTAATCTATTTGCCAAAACAGCAGGCTTTAAATTCGGCTTATCTAAAGGGTTATATTTGATTTGTCCACCAAGCTCAATGACTATTAAATCATCATCTCTGTTATAATAGTGGACATATTTTTTAACTTGGGAATAATAATTGCCTTTTACATCTAATATAAGCATCCCAAGCTTTTTTGAGGGATCATTGCATTTATATTTAATAAGCTCACGAGTGAAAGGATACATTACAGAACTAGTCTTTCCCGAGCCGATAGTTCCTGTAATTAAAAAATTTTGATAAAGACCAGATTCAGGAATAATTATATTTTCATGGCGATTATGAATTGTCAAAAATAAGTCGGAAGGAGTTTTAAAATTAGAAACTTTTTTTGAAATCTTTTGCTTTTTGAAAATAGACGAATAAATAAGATTAATACAGATAAATGATGAAATAATCGTAATTGGAACATATAGAAGTTTTATATAGAACCATAGTGTAGGATATCTTTCACAAATATTGAATGGATGAACCGCAAAAGAAATAATGACTGTATCTGAAATGAATATATTGTAGAAAAGTATGACATAGAAAAAAGAAAAAAACAGCAAAAACACGAAATTAAAAAGCAGTCTTCTTCTTATAGTATTTACAAACATAATTAAAAAACCTCCGTGAAATTATAAAATTAGTTTTTAGGGAAATCAAGATTTGACTTGTGTAAATTTTTAAATAAAATACCATCTAATACTAAATAGATCGAATAAAAAACAATAAAAAGATTTATAATAAAAGATATAAAAAATAAATTTACTAAGGTATCTACATTTATCACCACCTTGAAAAAAAGTATGTATAAAATATTATCTAGCGTAATAATACAACAAAAAAATATTTTTGTCTATACATTTTTAAAAAAATATGTTAAAATATATATAAATTTCTTGAAAGGAGTAAAACTATGGAAATAAAAAAAGATATAACAATAGGAGAACTATTAGAAAAAGCACCAGAGAAAGCAGAGATTCTTTTAAATGCAGGAATGCACTGTTTAGGTTGCCCAGCATCACAAGCTGAAACTTTAGAAGAAGCATGTGAAGTTCATGGAATAGATGTAGAAGAACTATTAGAAGAATTAAATAAATAGTTACCTTATAGTTCAAGCCGAAAGGGATAATTACTAAAAATGTAATAAAAAACATATAAATGCCCAGATTTAAAAAAAATTATTTTATAGCTGAGTAGTAAAATAATAAAAAAGTTAATAAAAATATTGAAAATTTCAAAAAAACGTTGACATTTATAAAAATTTGTAGTAATATATATAAGCGGTTATTTTTCCGCAAATGGTGTATGGGCTATTAGCTCAGGTGGTAGAGCACTTGACTTTTAATCAAGTTGTCCCGCGTTCGAGTCGCGGATAGCTCAC
>CANQMI010000054.1 GCA_947624905.1 uncultured Clostridia bacterium | reverse complement strand
ATTAAAAACAATGATGTTCTTAATTATTATATTCATATTAGCATAAAATATGTGAATTGTCAATAATTGTTCTAAAAGTTCATATATACTAAAATTATACATATTTTTAAAAATTGATTTTGAAGCTTTATAAAATGAAATTATTTTATAATTATTAATAGAAATTTATTTAAAAATTTTATAAATTATTTAGTAAAATTTGATTTAAATTATAAAAATTTAAATTATAACAAATGTTCGCAAAATAAATTTTAATTTTAAAAATTCTAATTTTATTTTTATTTTTTGTTTGATAAAATTTTTATAAATATTTTTGTAGGAGATCAAGAGTCAAGTTAATAATTTTAAATTTATTTTTAAAAAATCATTTTAAAGATACCCCTCTCTCCTACTCTGTTGTTTTATAATTTATTGTTAATATTTTATCAAAAAAGTTCTTCATCATGGTAATTTCCATCATTATCTATATGTACATCCATAAAACACTCTTCACACATACCATCATATAATTCATATTCTTCTTCTGATATTTTTTTAAAGCACATTTCACATTCATATTCTTCTTCAAGATTAATATATCGATTTTCACGATCGTCAGTTGCTTCATCAATTATTTTTAGTTCAGAAGGAGTGATATCTGCACCTGATTTATCACATACTTCACTCTCATTTATATTATAATTATAGTTTTTATTTGAATCTATATTATTTTTGCTAATAATACTATTAATTTTTTCAGTTCTATCTTCTCGTTCTATAGAAATTAAATCTATTATAAATATTCCTATTATTAAAAGTAAAATGATTACTCCAACAAAAGTAGGTATAAAACTAACAATTGTAATATATATTATCGTGTATAATATAAAACAGAAAAAATTATTACAATCAAATTGTTCCAATAATCCTACGCCCAAAGGAAAAAGAGCACCAAATATTATACCATGGCTTATACTTAAATTATTGTCTTTACTATAAATATAACCTACATATCCAGATACTCCTGCAACTAGCAAAATAAATATAAGTGCTCCTAATAATTTACTCAAGTCATTAGAAATAAGTTTTCTTTTTAGTTCTAATTTAGATTTTTCTTTTTCATTACTCTCCATTTCATTTTTCCTTAAAATATAATTTTTATATAAGAGCTTTAAATATTATGCTATTATTTTAGTACATCTTTACCTAAAAAATAATCTTCTATATAGTTCCATCTTTCTTCATCAGTATCAAGATCTACTATAAATTTTTCAAGAATTTCAATGTCTCTATTATGTTTTTCATTAGCTCTTTTTACTATATTATTTTTATATATTATATTTTTTTCTGCTATTGCCTTTATTCTTGAAGGATCATTTATACGAATAAATATTTCGGGATTTTGGCCTCCATACATGTCATATTGAATAATATTAAACATAGACAGTAAATTTAATACTTTCGTTATATTTTTCATTTTATCCTTATCTGCAGTTTTGTATTTTTCAACTTTATTCGATTTAAGATCATTTAATTCATTTATAATTTGGCTTTTTAATATTAGTGTTTCTGCTTTTTGTCTATATGAAGTATTTACAATTCTGTACTTAACAATATCTCCTACCATTTTAGTAACATAAAAAGGTCTTGAATATATACTATTTTCATCAGTTTCAATACATTTAAAATATCCGTTGGCTATATTTTCAGATATTACAGAATTTTTAAAAACCTCATTCAGCTTTTGTTTAAATTGTACCATAGTAAATTCTCCTTGTTGCATTTGAAGCATAGATAATATATCGCTTACTTTATTTATATAATCTAATATTTTGTCTCGAATACCCTCAAATGTTTTTTCATCATCTATCATTTGAATTGTCACTTTCATTCGCGGATAAACATACTCACTATATTTATTTAATATTTTTTCCTTTTCAGAATAAAATTGATATTTAAATGATGCAAATGACATTTTTGAAAACATATCTTCCCACATTCTTTTTAAATCAACACTATATATGTCTCCTATATCACTAACAATATAATTGCCTTCTACTTCTTTGTTTCTTCCATTTGATTCTAGCTTTAAATATTTTCCATATTGGCTCTTTAAAATTTCATTCTCTATATCAGGAGAAATTACAATAAATGCACTTGTGAACATTGCTCTTGGTCTTGTGATAATAACTGGAATCTTATATTTTGCATTAAGGTCTTTTTCTATATTTAATAATGCCGTTTTTACTGAATTTTCTAAATCAGAACTATCAGGGAAAACACTCTCAAAAGCCTGCGGTGTAATTAAATTATTTCTTCTATTAGTTCTTCTATAAATATTATTTAAAACTCTTATACATCCAATGACATGAAAATCTTTTATAGCTGACATACCAAATAAGATCTTTGCGTAATTTTTATCCTTTAAATAATAATCCATGTGGGCTATTCCATTGATATTTTCATCTCTTGCAACTCTACCAATTTCCTGAACATAATCATTCAAATTTCCTGCCTCTGCATAATGGTAAACATGTTTTATATCTTTTATATCTATTCCCATCCCAAATGCCTTTGTGGCAAACATGGTATTTATTTTACCGTCTTTATATTGAATTGCTGATTCTTTTCTTAAAATTCTATCTACTTTTCCTGTATAAATTCCTACCTTATTCTTTCTTGTTTCATCTACTAATCCTACAAATTCTTCCTCCATTTTATAAGCCTTTATTGCAATACTATTATAAGGAAAATATATTAATGATTTTTCATTATTCTTTTGCCATTCTTCAATTTGCTTTTTCAAATCTTGTGCTTTTCTGATATTGGTTTCCGTCATATTTAATTCTTCATTATTTCTTTTTATATCAAAAGATATATCGTTTCTCTTGACTTTACCAATAAATTTTATTGGATCTCTTAAATATAAACTTTCAGCCATTTCATTAACTCCATCATCTTTTCCACCAAATACTGCAGTTGCAGTAAATGTGCAGATTGGGAATTTATATTTTCTAGAGTTTAAATCTAAGACTCCATTTTTATATCTAAATCTTCTTAATTTCTCTATGTATGTACCTAAATACCAATAATCAGGTCTAAATCCCTGTCCCCATGTTGTTACAATATGAGCCTCATCTACAATGATTGCAGAAATATCTCTTGTTCCAATAATTGTCTCGATAGAATACGAAAGTAGAACCTCTGGACTTAAATATAAAATATCTATTTCACAATTATCAATTTTTTTCAATATTTCTTCTTTATCAAATGGGTTTATGTCTGAATTTAATCTTGCAGCTTTATAATATCCTCTTTTAACTAAATTATCTACTTGATCGTTCATAAGCTCAACTAAAGGTGATATTACAATTGTTAATGAACCATATTTTTTCGCAGCATAAATAGCAGGTATCTGGAACATTACAGATTTACCAGCTCCTGTAGGTGCTGTGACAAAAATATCTCTATAAAATGAATTGTTGCCATCTATATCACTTTTACTTTTTTCAATCTGTTCTACAATTTCGTTTATCACGGTTTCTTGGCTTATTTCTTCAATTTCATTTCCTTCAATTGGGTTTTTATATATTTCTATTGTTTTAAATTGTTCAAAATTAGGAATTCCTATTTCTTTTTTTGCAATTTCAAGATAAGTTTCATGTCTCTCCTTTATTTTTTCTTTATCTGTATATAAATACACTTCATAGCCATTTTCAAGTAAAAAGCCAACTAATCCATCATACATTTCTTTAGTTTCATTATTTTCTACATTATAACTGATTCCAATTTTTTTATATTTTACGCATTCAACTATATTCTCTAAATAAGTCTCTATGTTATTACTTATTTCAAAAATAAAATCAATATTGGACTCTTTCTGTAATTTTGTATCATTTTTCTTATATCTTTTTTCAATTTTTATATTTTTTTGAAAATCATATTCGTAATTATGATATTGAACATAGTATTCATTTTCTATATCATATACATAAGAATATATTGTGTTTTTGTCTTCTTCTGTGTTTTCTAAATTTTGAGTTTTGATTAAACGTTTCATTTCTTCTTCATTATAAAAGTCTAAATGATATACATTATAGTATTTGTTATTTTCAATTACTTTTAACCCAACATCATATAATTCTGATAATTCTACTATTGCATTATAGCATACTGAAAATTCTTCATAAGTTATCCATTTATCAATTTTCTTTAACTCTTCTACATTTGCAGTGAATTGAGCTATTACTTTTTTTGCTACATCTTTTTGCATAGTAGAAATGTTGATTTTTTCTTCTACTGTGCTAAAAATTAAGCTATTTATTAAATTTTTTTCTAAGTACTCTTTTTCATACCCTTTATATATTATTAACATATTTATCTCCAATTCTTATGATTTATATTAATTAACTTTTATAATAAATTTTATCTTCTATTCATTTTTCCTTGTAATAATAGATTTTTTAATAGCATTTCATTTACATTTACATCATTTTTTAATAGTTAGCTTATAATCTTTTGGAATTGCAGGTGTAAGTAGATTTTTAACTACATATTCTGCTTCAGTTTCAGCAAATTCAAGAATTCCAGTTTTTTCTGCTTCTTTTATTGCATCTTGTTCTGCTAAAGCACAAGCTTTATTAGCATCCTCTTTTGAATCGACATTAAATAATGCAAATTTTTCATCATAATATTTTATATCTTCTTGATTTACATGGCTATCAAAAACTTTTGCATTTGGCATAGTTATTATAATTTCCTTTGTTATATCATTTGATTCAATATTTACTTCTTTTAGTTCGACACCTGCTCTGATTGTTGCAGTATAAACCATTACAAAATCAGATCTATTAATTATCATGGCTCCTGCATCTTTATATTCTTCAATACCTGTAATTTTTAATTTTGCAGATGTTAATTCACTTGATTTTTCAAGTATTTGATTTAAATAAGTAAAATCAGTAGTTTCCTTCTTATTAGTAACTTTTAATGTAAATACTATTAATATTATAATTGCAATCAACACTATAATAAATATAAATTTATGTTGTATCTTCTTGAATAAATTAGATACTAAGTTAGTTGGTTTTTTAGTATTGTTATTAGAATTTTCTTGTTTTTTTACATTTTTTTCGTTATTTTCTTTTTCATTTTCCATATATAAATTTCCTCCATATCTTTATAATATTGTAATTATTATTGCTCGTATAAAAATAAATGCAACAATTATTCCTAATATAATCAATAATTTTTTTAAAATTTTTTTCATATTGTTTTCTCCTTTCAAATATACAACATGTTTTTTACGCGAAAATACTATAAATCAAGAGAAAACATCATTTTGATATTTTCTCTTGATTTGTTACCATTTTAACCATTCATCTTGGCTACTGCTATTGTGTGTGGAAATTATTCCATTCATTTCATTTAATATTTGCTGTTCTGTTAGATTTGGTATACTTTCTATAGGATTTCCGAGTTTGTCAGCATCACTTCCTTCTGCGCCAAAATCTACAGATCCTGATAAATACTTGCAATCAAGATATTTAGTAGAACTATGAGCGTCTCCAACTATTGCTCCTCTATACTTAGTAACCGTACTTTCTCCATTAGTAATATGGGTAACTTTTCCTGTATTGAAGCAATACTGTAAATTGCCTTCTCCATTTCCTGCAATTCCTGCAATATATAAATTTTTACCTGTATTGTGTGTTGTTACAGTTATATTTCCCGAATTATAGACATTTTGTACTGGTATAACATCAAGATTACTATTATAAATATATCCTATAATTCCTCCTGAATAATTTTTTTCTGATGTGTTTGCTTCTATGTTTCCTACATTAATACAATTTTCAACATTACAAAAAGTAGAAGAAGGTCCATAACCTACAATTCCTCCTATACGTTCTCTTGTTTCCAAAATAGAAGTATCCACTGGAGAATTTGAATAATTTATATCCCCGAAATTTTTACTATTTACAACGTAACTTTTATTTTCTCCAGCTATTCCACCTATTATTATATCAGCTGATTTTATATTTGTACCCAACCTATTTGTTATAATATCTATATTTATGTTTCCATTATTTTTACAATTATTAGTCGTTCCTTCATTATTGCCAACAATTCCTCCAACATATATATTCCTACTGCTTGATGTATCTAAAATCAGCATATTATCTATATCTATCGTTATATTTACGTTTGATACACAGTTTACGACAGATCCTCCGTTCTTTATTTCTTCCAGTTATACCACCAAGTCTGTAATGATATAATTCTAATTCACTTGCTATAAAATTTATCTCTCCACTAACATTCAAATTCTTGATAGATCCAGTTTCTTGTACATCACATATAAATCCTATATATTGTCTATCAAGTTCGGGAGACATATTAAACTTGAAATTTGAAACAGTATATCCTTTTCCATCAAATGTTCCACTAAAGTCATCTATTGGCAGATAACCACCTTTTAGAATTTCTTGCATTATGCCTTCTTCAAGAGTATCATTGTTATAATCTCCAAACAATTCTGTATTTTGGCTGTCTACATAAGAATCTTTTGAGTTGAAATCAAGATTTCTTGTCAATATTACGGTTTTATCTAAATATGTATCCTTTCCTTTTCCAAAAGCAATCAAATCCTCTATTGAGCTTATCTCATAAGGATTATTTGCTGAACCATCTAGCTTACCACCATCTGTTATATCTCCTGGTGATTCATCAATAATTTTTGTTACAGATGATTTTTTTCCTCTAATAATAGTTAAAATATCATTTACTGCTTGTCGTTCTTGAATTTCAGCTTCTACATAACCATTTGTTACCTCTTTTGCGAATTCAAGTATTCTTGAATTAAATATGTTTGTAATTGTTACAGAAGTTAGAATTATTAATATGACTATTGATATTATTAACGCAATTAAAGTTATTGCATTTTCTTTCTTCATCATATCTTCTCCTATGAATATAATAAATCTATTATAATTATATATCAATAAAATTTCTAATTCAATTACAAATATATATCTTTTATGTTACATTTACATTTCAGTAAGGATTATGTAACCAAAGCAGTTAAAATACACTATAATACTATTGAATATATACTTTAAATAGTGTATAATATATATTGTATGGGGATGTATTTGGTTTCGACATTAACATAGAAATATAAATAGCGAGTGGTGGAGCCTTGGCCACCTTATAAAAGGCAAATTTAAAATAAACGCTGATAATAGAGAATTAGCATTAGCTGCCTAAGTTGCGGCTACACTCTCCTAGATACCCTACAGATTTAGATAGAGTGTCAACATTGTAGGAAACAAAGCTATTTTATGTTTCGAAAATAGTGGGTATTTATGAAACTACCAAATTTTCGAAGTTTGTTTATTAGCTTGAATATTTGGGAATTTTCATTAATAAACTGCACTCGGAGAAGTTTATATGGAAATGTTATTGGACAGGGGTTC
>CANQMI010000053.1 GCA_947624905.1 uncultured Clostridia bacterium | reverse complement strand
ATATAATTATATTCTCGTTGCCACTTAAATAAAGGGGTAGTATTATGAAAAAATTTTTATCAAATTACAAGTCAACGATAATTCTTTTAGTTGCTATTATCGTTGGTGCAATCGTAGGAATTATATTCCAAGAAAAAGCAACTATCTTACAACCTTTAGGCGACATCTTTGTTAATTTACTACTTGTTGTTATTGTACCACTTATTTTCTTGACAATAACCACTTCAATCGCAAAAATGAAAAGTCCAAAGAGATTTGGAAAAATAATAGTAACAATTATTTGTGTTTTTGTTATTACAACAGTAATTGCACTATTAATTGGATTTGCTAGTACATCATTTACAAAACTTGTAAATACAGAAGACGGAGAAATGATAAGAGCTTCTTTAGAAGATGAAGAAGTAACCGAAGAAGAAACAGAAGATTTAAGTATAGCAGAAAGAACAGTCCAACTACTTACAGTTAGTGATTTTCAAGATCTGCTATCTAAAAATAATATAATAGCAATTTTAGTATTCTCAGTAATATGTGGAATTGCAACTAAAATGTCAGGAGAGAAAGGAGAGGCATTCTTAAACTTTTTAAACTCTGCAAATAACGTTATTCAAAATATTGTAAAAATCATAATGTATTATGCACCAGTAGGATTAGGATGTTATTTTGCAGCATTAGTTGGAAGTTTTGGAGCATCAATCGCACTAGGATATTTAAAAACTTTTGTACTATATACAGTTGTTGCAGTTTTATTCTATTTTATAATTTATACTTTTTATGCCTTTATTGCTGGAGGAAAAAGAGGCGTAACACTATTTTGGAAAAATGTATTGCCTTCAACATTTACATCACTTGCAACTTGTTCAAGTGCTGCATCAATTCCAGTAAATATAGAATGTGCTAAAAAGATGGGAGTACCAAACGATATAGCAGAAACAACTATACCAATGGGAACAAGCTTCCACAAAGATGGTTCAGCAATTGGATCAGTATTCAAAATAATGTTCCTAGTATGTTTATTTGGAACATCTTTAACTACACCAGGAGCAGTACTACAAGTATTAGGAGTAGCACTTTTAGCTAACCTTTTAATTGCAGGTGTTCCAATAGGTGGAGGAACTATCTCAGAAATGTTAATAATAACAATGATGGGATTTCCAGTAGCAAGCCTTCCAATACTTACTATAATTGCAACAATCATAGATCCTCCTGCAACAATGCTTAATGTTGTTGGAGACACGGTATCATCAATGATGGTAACGAGAGTGGTTGATGGAAAAAATTGGTTAGATAAAAAAGAAAATTAAATATAATATAAGTGGTACACAAAATTAAAAGATTATAAGAAAACATAAAACTCTGTCTAAATAATAGATTTGGATGGAGTTTTAAATATATAAAAAAAAGGTATACTTGAATTAGGTGATTTTATGGAGCTATTATTTGAAATAATAAAATTTATAATTTATTCATTAACAATTGTATATATTTCCAAAGCAATACTTGTAAAACTTTTGAGAAGGCTTGCAGAAATACTAGATTTAAAAGCAAAAACTGTTGGAAACATTGCAGGATCTGCGACATCAGTACCAGAGCTTTTGACTGTATTTTTTTCATCTTTTCAAGGACTAATTCAAACAAGTGTATACAATATCATTAGTTCAAATGTAATAAATTTTTTGCAATACTATATATCAATAATAATTAATAAAAATGGAAATTATCTAAAAAACAAAGCAATAAAAATAGAAATCGGAATAGTCATTGCGACAATTATAATTCCGATTTTGATAATGATTACAAATATTGAAACAAACATAACTATTGTTCCAATATTCGTTTTAACATTTATAATGCTATATTACATAAGAGGAAATGCCTATAAAGTTTACAAAATAAAAGATGAGGACAATGAGAAATTACAGAAAATTGAAAAGGAAAAAAAGTGGATTAGAGGGAAAACAAAACTTGCAATTATTACAAGTATAGAATTAGTTATAACTGGTATAGCATTATTTATTATAGGAAACTTACTAGGAAATACATTGGAAAAATTAAGTTATATCTTTAATATACCGGAAATAATAATTGGAATAATTTTAGGATTAGTAACAAGTGTACCAGAATTGATAACATTTATAGATGCACAAAAACATCATAATAAAAATCAAAGTAGTGCTAATGGTGTAATCGAGGCAACAAGCAATCTTTTTACATCAA
Organism: uncultured Clostridia bacterium; assembly: GCA_947624905.1. Classification (GTDB taxonomy): domain Bacteria; phylum Bacillota; class Clostridia; order TANB77; family CAG-508; genus JAAWPK01. Next base: position 5,555 of record CANQMI010000053.1, on the reverse strand, counting down.
ATATGTTAAATCTATTTATAATAGAAAGTATAGGAATAGTTGTATATAGTTTGGTAAATTGAACGCAATAACTCTACAAGCTTGAAACTCATAAGAAATTATGTTATAATAATTCTAATATGGCAAAAGCCAGATTTTTATATAGATATTCCTTGTAACTAAGTCATTATAATAAAATAACATCACATATTTGGAGGAATAAAATGAGTAGTTTAGCTACGCAGACGGTGGAAAAAAATTTACTGTCAGAACAAACAGTGAATTTAAATCCCAGAGAAAGGTTAAAGTTGCTACTTCAATCTAAAAGTTACCCGATTGCAACTAAGAGGAGTTCAGCAAAAAAACAGATAGAGGAAATGATTGATTTATATAATCTTTGCTCTATTGTACTCGCTAGATATTTCCCGGATGAAAATGCAGATGGAAATTTTATCATGCTAAACTTTTTATTTGCAATGCGTGAACCAACGCGCTCACTTGTAAATCAGGAACTAGGAAAAACTTTTGCTATGCTTGATGGATATGAAAAATGGGAAAAGAGAATAACGGATATTCAAGCCCTATTTCTCAAATATAGTAAAAACTATCCTGATTTATATGAAAAGTATAATTTGGAAGATATGGTTAATGAAAGCATTAGCAGTATTGTCTGGAATTCAAGAGAAATGCTTCAAGACGATAACGATTTCATTTTTGAGGTATTCAAACGTTGGGGGTTAACCTAAAAATAAAAGGATGTCACTTCTTTGGGGCATCCTTTTATTTAGCTTATTTCAAGAACTATTATTGATTTTTCTAAAAAAATATAGTAATATAGATGTATAATTTATTCAAGAAAGGAAATAGATATGTTAGATATTCTTGTGGACACAGTAATTGATAGTCTAAAGCTATTACCATTTTTGTTTATAGCTTATTTAATAATGGAATATATTGAACATAAAATAAGTGAAAAGTCTAAGGAAAAAATAAAAAAATCGGGAAAATATGGACCAGCTATAGGTAGTTTATTCGGAATATTTCCACAATGTGGATTTTCAGTAGTGGCAACAAATTTATATGCAGCAAGAATAATAACCCTAGGTACTTTGATATCAGTTTATTTATCAACATCAGATGAAATGTTACCAATACTCATATCTAAAGCAGCACCAATAAACATAATAATAGAAATACTGGCAATAAAATTTATAATAGGAATGATATATGGATTTATAATAGATTTTGTATATAGAATAATAAAAAAGGGACAAGCACAGGAAGAAAAAATAGTAGACTTATGCGAAGAAGAACATTGCAACTGTGAAAATGGTATAATAAAATCTGCATTGAAACATACAATAAATGTATTTATATATATATTTATTTTGACTCTAATAATTAATGTAATCGTTACAATCTTAGGGGAGGACACATTAAAGAATTTTATGTCAGATAGTTCTATTTTTGAACCAGTTATTGCATCATTAATTGGTTTAATACCGAATTGTGCTTCTTCCGTAATAATAACAGAGTTATACCTATCAGGAATAATAAATTTCGGATCATTGATTGCAGGCCTATTGGTAGGATCTGGAGCAGGGTTACTTATGCTGTTTAGAATAAATAAAAACATAAAAGAAAATATAAAAATAGTGGCATTGTTATTTTTCTTAGGTGCAATTACAGGAATAATAATTAATATTTTAGTGTAAATTGTAGCTATTATTCAAAAAATAAAAATTAATCAAATTGGAGGGAAAAATATGTACGCATACATAAAAGGCAAAATAGACATGAAATTATCAGACTCAATAATAATAGAGACAGGAGGAGTAGGATATAAAATATATATGACTAAAAATGCAATAGAAAAGCTAGGGAATATTGGAGATGTAGTCAAGATTCATACGCATTACTATGTAAGAGAAGACAATATAAGTTTATATGGATTTATGACAAGCGAAGAACTAAGAATGTTTGAACTATTGATACAAACAAGTGGTATAGGAGCTAAATCAGCTTTAACAATACTTGCAAATATAGAACCATATGCCTTTGCATTAGCCATAATAACAAACAATGATGAAAAACTTATCAAGATTCCAGGAATTGGTAAAAAAACAGCAGCTAGAATGATACTTGAATTAAAAGATAAAATGAAATTAGAATTAGAAGAACAAAAACTAGAAGGCGAATTAGACGAAAATGTAACTGCAGATGTTGATGTATCTGAAGCAATATCAGCACTTCAAGTACTAGGATACAACAGAAAAGAAATAGAAAAAGCATTTGAAAAATTGGACTTCAAGAATATGTCAGTAGAAGATATGATAAGGAAAGGACTAGCATTGCTCTCAAGAGAGTAATACTAAATAAGGAAAGATAAGATGGATATGTCTAAACCTTTGGCGTATAGAATGATGCCAAAAACATTAGAAGAATACGTTGGTCAAAAGCATATTTTAGGTCAAGACAAAGTATTATACAGAACGATAAAAGCAGACAGACTATCAAGCATTATACTTTGGGGGCCTCCAGGATGTGGAAAAACTTCACTTGCAAAAGTAATAAGCAATACTACAAAAACGAAGTTCTACAGAATAAATGCTGTAACTTCAGGTGTTGCAGAAATAAAGAAAATAGTTGAAGATACACAAAATTTGCTTTTGAATCCAGGAGGAAAATGTATATTATTCATAGACGAGATTCATAGATTTAATAAACTTCAACAAGATGCACTTCTTCCATTTGTTGAGAATGGAACTGTAGTCTTGATTGGTGCAACAACTGAAAATCCATACTTCGAAGTAAACAAAGCTCTTATATCAAGATCAATGGTATGTAAGTTAGAACCATTGACAGAAGAAGATATATATACAGTACTAAAAAATTCATTATCAAGCGAAGACGGTTTAAAAAGTTTCAATGTAAAAATAGAAGACTCTACATTAAGAAAAATTGCAAAAACTTCAAATGGAGATGTGAGAAATGCTTTAAATGACTTAGAAGTTGCAGTCCTAACGACTCCAATGGATCAAGATGGATTTATAAATATAACAGAAGAAATAGCAAAAGAATGTGTATCAAGCAGAAAAATAATTTTTGATAAAAATGGAGACACACATTATGATAATATTAGTGCATTTATAAAATCTATGAGAGGCAGTGATCCAGATGCAGCAGTATTTTATTTATCAAGAGCATTAGCCGGAGGGGAAGATCCAGTATTTTTATCAAGAAGAATAGTAATTGCTGCAGCAGAAGATGTTCGGAATGGCAAATCCAAATGCACTAGTAGTTGCAACTTCTGCAATGCAGGCAGTCAATATGATTGGCATGCCAGAGGCCAGAATAATACTTGCAGAAGCAGCTATATATGTTGCAACATCAAAAAAATCAAATGCTGCATATCTTGCAATAGACAAAGCACTAAATGACGTCAATACTAAAGACACAGGAGAAATACCTATGCACATAAGAAATGCACCTGCAGAAGGAATGAGTAAATTTGGATATGGAAATGGATACAAATATCCTCATGATTATCCAGGACATGTAGTTGAGCAGCAATATTTACCAGATAAAATGCTTGGAACAAAATATTATATAAAAGATGATACAGTAGAGTAATATGTCAAAAACATATTACTCTATTCAATTCTTCTATTATCCTTAGAATTTAATTTTTCATATTCTTTACATTTTATCTTATAATCTAACTGCATACATAAGTATCTATAATACATATAGGCCTGCTCGTACTGCATCATAGGGTTAAACATAGGGTCTTTATACATATCATTTAAATTAGCATCAAAATTTAAATTATCATATGGAGAAAATCCATTAAAATCAGTATTTTCTTTCATAGCCAGACCTCCAATTAAAAATAGATTTGTTAAATTTTATTCTAAATGCAAAATTTTATGAATAATTTATATAAGAAAGAATAAGGTAAAGAGGGGGATATGAATATGAAGGAAATATCAGAGACGAGGAATATATCAAAAAGTAGTAATGTTGTCAAGATATTCAAGGGAATAGTAATTTCATGTATAATTACATTTGTGCTGCTATTCATATATGCGATTGTACTTACTTATACAAATATAGATGAAAGTACTATTGGGCCAGTGATAATTGCAATTACTGGAGTAAGTATACTTGCAGGAAGCTCAATGACAACAAGTTCAATCAAGAAAAATGGCATACTAAATGGAGGAATAATAGGGCTTGTATACATATTACTAATATATTTATCATCAAGTATATTATCAAAAGGGTTCTCTCTAAACATATACTCAATTATAATGATAATGGTAGGAATCATAGCAGGGATGATAGGGGGAATAGTAGGAGTAAATTTTAAATAAAATAAAAAGTAGACTTTATCTATAAAATAAAGTCTACTTTTGTTAAATACATAGTCTTAATTATGCTTTTTTTGCAATTTCAGCGATTTTTGCGAAAGCTTCGCTGTCAGTAACTGCTAGTTCTGCAAGCATTTTTCTATTTATTGTGATATTTGCTTTTTTTAAACCTGCAATTAATTTGCTATAAGTCAAGCCATTTTGTCTTGATGCAGCATTAATTCTTGTAATCCATAATTTTCTAAAATTACTTTTCTTATCTTTTCTTCCAATGTAAGCATACATACCAGATTTCATGACAGCTTGTTTAGCCATTCTAAATCTATAATGTTTAGCTCCATAATAACCTTTAGCTTGTTTTAAAACTTTTTTATGTTTTTTACGTGTTATTCTAGCTGTTTTTACTCTTGACATTTTTAATTCCTCCTATTCCTTAATTATTATATGGTAATAATTTCTTGATTCCATTTTCACAAGTTTTGTCAGCATATGCGTTTTGAATCTTACCTGATTTCTTTTGTCTTCTAGTTTTGTTAGCTAAAAGATGTCTTCTATTAGATTTAGTTCTTTTAACTTTTCCAGTAGCTGTCATACTATATCTTTTTTTTGCAGCTTTGTTAGTTTTAAGTTTTGGCATAATCATTTTCCTCCTTTAAATTCGTAATTATAATTTCTATTTATTTAATGAAAAAATTATAAACATATTTTTACCTTCTAAAAAAGGTTTCTTTTCTGGAGTTGCAATATCAGAAAGTTCTTCTATAAATTTGTTCAAGATATCTTCTCCAAGTTTTACGTAGTTAAGCTCTCTACCTCTAAAACGTACAGTAACTTTAACTTTAGAACCACTTTCTAAAAACTTTCTAGCATTTTTTACTTTAAAATTAAAGTCATGTTCTTCGGTGTTAGGTGTAACTCTTATTTCCTTGACTTCAAAAGATTTTTGTTTCTTTTTAGCTTCTTTTTCACGTTTAGCTTGTTCAAACTTATATTTACCATAGTTCATAATCTTACAAACAGGTGGCTTTGCATTTGGTGAAACTAAAACTAAATCTAGATCCTTTTCCATGGCGATATCGGTTGCAGCCTTTGAAGACATAAGTCCTAATTTTTCACCAGATTCACTTATAACTTGAACTTCATTTAAACGTATTTGTTCATTAATTAGTAATTCTTGTTTAATAATTAAAACCTCCATTCAAT
>CANQMI010000052.1 GCA_947624905.1 uncultured Clostridia bacterium | reverse complement strand
GTGGCAGAAAAATCTGAAAAAGATTTAACATTTGAGATAGGTAGTAACAGCGATTTAATATTAGAAAATACGATAACGAATAATCTTGTATGGACTATCAATAATTTTCAAAACACGAAAAAAGGAAAGCTTACTTTTCCTACGAAATTTGATATGGTGGATGATTTACTACCACTTGAGCATAAACAAAAAATAATTGTGAGGATGAGTGTAAACCCAGCAGAAATCATAGATCAAGTTGAGTTTGGAACATCAAGGCTTGCAGGAAGGATAAATGCAATAAACAAACTAAAAGAAGCAGGATATGAAATAGGGATATTAATTGCACCGGTAATCTTTGTAGAGAACTGGAAAAAACTTTATCAAGAATTAATAAAAGAGTTGGATTCAAAGTTATCTCCTGAAGTCAAAAAAGATGTATTTTTCGAGGTAATATTTATGACCTATAGTTACGTTCATAGGAAGATAAATCAAGAGGCATTCCCTAACGCAATAAATCTATATGATGACAAAATTATGACAGGAAGAGGTAAGGGGAAATACTGGTATAAAGAAGATATGAGAAAAGAAGGAGAGGCTTTTTTTAGAGAACAATTAAATAAATATTTTCCCAATAATAAAATAATTTATATAGTTTAATATTTACAATTCAAGCTTATAAATTTCACGATACGCCAAATCTCGTCGAAGTTTTATATTTATTATAAATTGAACCCACGCCGGAGACGCCTGCGAAGCTTTTCGGGGGTCTTCAATTTCTTCTAAATATAAAACTTCTGCGTTTGGCTATCTAATATTAGTTTCAAAAAATAACTAGTCAAGGACTAGTTATTTTCTTGAATTTATGATAGAATATATCACATGAGTTTAAAAATAATATATGGTAAAGCTGGAAGTGGAAAAAGTACATATTTATTTAAATACATAAAAAGTATTATAAATAATCCACAAAAAATATATATAGTAACACCGGAACAGTTCTCTTTTACTGCAGAAAGAAGGCTACTTCAAGAAGTAAAAGGAGCTGCTATTAATGCTGAAGTTTTAACATTTAGCCGTATGGCATATAGAGTCATAAATGAAATGGGAAATAATCTTGAAACAATAGAACCATTTGGAAGATCAATTTTAATCTATGATATACTTGATAGATCAAAAAATAAGCTTGAGCTTCTAGGAAAAAGCATGCAAAATGTTGAAATAATTGAAAATGCTTTGACTGAGTTTAAAAAGCACAACATTACAGAAGATAGACTTCAAGATCGGAATCAAAAAAGTAGAAGACACATACCTAAAAATGAAACTTCAAGACATGCAGTATATATATAAGCAATATCAAGAAAGCATCACAAATAAATTCTTAGATGAGCAAAATGCACTAACAATTCTTCAAGAAAACATCAAAAACACAGATATGTTTCAAGATGCAATCATATTCATAGATGAATTTGCTGGATTTACTCCACAAGAGTATGGTGTAATTCAAGAACTTATGAAAGTCTCAAAAGAAGTAAATATAGCGATATGTTCAGATAGATTAGAAAATGGCAAAAGTGTGAATCAAGAAACAGACATATTCTACAATAATAAACTTGCAATTAACAAACTTATCAATCAAGCAAAAGCTAATCATATAGAGGTACTAGAGCCAGTATTTTTGGATGGAAATATAAGATTTGAGAATCAAGAACTTATACATCTTGAAGAAAACATATACTCAAACATATATAAAAAATATGATCAAGAAAACAAAAATATAAAATTATTCTTAGCAAATAATCCGTATTCTGAAATCGAGTACGTTGCAAGCAAAATTACAGAGGAAGTAAGAGAAAATCATTATAGATATAGAGATATAGGAATAATTACAAAAGATTTAAATATATATTCTTCCTTGATAAAAGTTATTTTTTCAAAATACAACATTCCAGTATATCTTGATGAAAAGAAAGATTTAAAACAGAACATATTAATAAAATACATAGTAAGTCTTTTAGACGTTTTCGCAAAAAATTGGTCATACGATAGTGTCATAGAATATATAAAAACTGGATTCTGTGATATAGAGGAAAAGGATATATACATATTTGAGAATTACTGTAAAAAGTGGGGAATAAAGTATAGCAAATGGTATCAAGAAAACTGGAATTTTGGAGATCAAAATCAAGAATATATAAATAAGATAAAAAAGAAAGTAATAGATCCTCTTTTAGAATTTCAAAAGAAATGCTATAAGAACGGAACAGGAGAAAATATAACAAAAGCAATATATGAATTCTTGATTGAAAACAAAATTGACAAAAAGCTTGAAATGAAAGCGTTAAAACTAAAAGAAGAGAACCCAGAATTAGGAGATGAATATAGATCAAGTTTCAACATAGCCATTAAAATTTTAGATGAAATTGTCAAGATATTTGGTCAAGAAAAGATAAGTTTTGAGAAATACATAGAATTCCTTAAAATATCGTTTTCAGAAAATGAACTTGGAAAAATCCCTGCTGGAATGGACCAGGTTATAGTTGGAGATGTAGATAGATCAAAAAGCAATGAACTAAAAGTGGTTTTCATCATAGGTTTAAATGATGGAAGCTTCCCTAGTGTACAAAGTAATGAAGGATTTTTCAACGATCAAGATAGAGAGTTATTGAAAAATATAGATTTAGAAATTGCTAAAACTACACTTGAGGCCTTGTATGATGATAATTTTAACATATATAAAGCTTTTACTACAAGTAGAGAAAAGCTATATTTATCATACATATCTTCAGATAATGATGGAGCAACTAAAAAACCATCAACACTTTTACTAAAAATAAAAAAGATATTTCCAAATCTACAAGAAACAAGTGATGTAATAACAAGACCAGACATTATAGCAAATAAGAAAGTAACATTTGATGAACTATTACTCAAGATAAGAAACTATAGAGATGGAAAAGAAATAAATAAAATTTGGTTTGATATCTATGAGATATTTAAAAAAGACAAAGAATGGAGTAAAAAGCTAGAAACAGCAATAAAAGCATTGGATTTTTCAAATGTTCCAGAAAAAATAAACCAAGAAAATATCAAAAAACTATATGGAAATACTTTAAAAACAAGCATCTCAAGACTTGAAAGTTATGAGTCATGCCCATTCTCATTTTATTTGAAATATGGTTTAAAAATAAATGAAAAAGAAACTTTTAAAATACAAAGTTTAGACACAGGAAGTTTTATGCACGATATCATAGATACATTCTTTGAAAAAATAAAAGAACTTGATTTGAATATAAGAGAAATAGAAGATGAACAAACTAAAAAAATCGTAGATGAGATAATAGAAGAAAAATTGAATCTCCAAGAAAACTATATTTTCACAAGTTCTGCAAAGTTTAGGAGTCAAACAATAAGATTAAAAAGACTTATTTTGAAAGCTATGAAATACCTAATAAGAACTATAACTCAGAGTGATTTTGAAGTATTAGGACATGAAGTAGAATTTGGTGAAAATCAAAAATATCCACCAATACAAATAGAATTAGAAGATGGAAAAAAAGTAGAGATAGTCGGTAAAATAGACAGAATGGATATAGCTGAAAGTCAAGGTAAAAAGTATTTAAGAATTATTGATTATAAATCCTCTATAAAAGACATAGACTTTACAGATATAATCTATGGATTACAACTTCAACTTCTAACATACCTTGATGCAGCATCTAAAATAGAAAATGTTGAACCAGCTGGAATCTTATACTTTAACTTGATTGAACCTATAATAAATTCAGGCAAAAATAAGACAGAAGAAGAAATAGAAAATGAAATCAGGAAAAACTTTAAAATGAATGGCCTAATTCTTGCAGATGTCAAGGTAGTCAAGATGATGGATAAATCATTAGATAAGGGATATTCTGATATAATTCCTGTATACGTTGGAGAAAATGGAATAAGTGAAAAATTATCTTCGACAGTATCAAAAGAACAATTTGAATTATTGCAAAAATATATTTTGAAAACTATAAAAAATATATCAAAAGAAATTCTAAGCGGAAATATTAATATAAGACCATACTATAAAAATAAAAGAACTTATTGTGAATATTGTGCATATAAAGCAATTTGTGGCTTTGATAAAAATAAATTTGGAAATGACTATAATTACATCTCAAAAGTTACAAAAGATGAAATGCTTGAGAAAATAAAACAAGAAGATTAGGAGAGTGTCATAAATGAAAATAATAGGTATAACAGGAATGTCAGGAGCAGGAAAAACTACTGTTTCAGAACAAATAAGTAAGTCAAAAAATGCGAAACAGATAAATGCGGACAAAATCGCAAAAGAATTGATAAAAAAAGGCTCTAAATATTATGACGAAATAGTAGAAGAATTTGGAAAAGAGATACTTCAAGAAGACTATGAGGTAAACAGAAAAAAATTAGCCAATATAGTCTTTACAGACAAAGATTCTAAAGAAAAGCTTGATAGATTAACCTATAAACATGTTGTACCTAAAATAAAAGAGGAAGTAGAAAAAAATACTGACTGCGATCTAATCATAATAGATGCACCTTTGCTATTCGAATCAGGATTAAATGAAATATGTGATATTACAATAGGAGTTATTGCAGAAAAGAAAACCTGCATAGATAGGATAGTAAAAAGAGATGGAATTAATCAAGACTTAGCTTGTAATAGATTAGACAGTCAGCACAATTCTAATTTTTTTAAAATGCAATGTGATTATTGCGTATATAACCAAAATAATAGCAATATTCAAGCTCAAATATCAGATATTTTGGAAGGCAAAAACTTATCAAACAAAAATGTAATTCATGTATATCATGAGGGATTTGAATATTTGCAGTTTAGAAAATTATTGGAATATCAAGATAAACTAAAACATTGTTATACTTTAAAGCCATTAGATGTCAGCAACTTTGAACTTGAAAGGGATAAAGTAATCAATTCGTATAAGCATGTGTGCAATTTTCTAGGACTTGATGAGAAAAATATCTATAAGCCAATACAATCTCATACAGATATAGTAAAAATTGTTGAAAATCAAGAACCAGGAATACATAAGAAAGAATTTCAAGATGTAGATGGATTAATAACTGACAAAAAGGAAAAAATTCTGTCTCTATCTTTTGCCGACTGCAATTGTCTATATTTCTATGACCCCGTAAAAAATGTAATTGGAAATATACACTCTGGTTGGAGAGGAACTCTAAAAGAAATTTCAAGAGAAGCCGTAAAAATATTGAAAGAGAAATATAAGACTAATCCACATGATTTGATCTGCATAATTGCACCAAGCATCAGAAAATGTTGCTTTGAAGTAGATGAAAATGTAAAAAATATGTTTTACGATAAATTCAAAAATAATGAAAGAATAGATGAAATAATCCAAAAATCAAAAACTGTAGGCAAATATCATATAGATACTCAGATGATAAACAGAGTGATTTTAGAGGAAGAAGGATTATTACTAGAAAATATAATTGAAAGCGAAATCTGTACTAGTTGTCATCATGATAAACTTCATTCGTATAGATACGAAGGGGAAACAGCTGGTAGAAATACAAGTGTAATTTGTTTGGTCTAGAGAAAATATAGTTATAATGTAGGGGGAAAGTAAAATGAAACCTAGGGCTTTAAAGATAGGTGATACTATTCGGTGTAATTGCACCATCTGATCCAATTACAGAAGAGAATAGGGAAGAATTAATGAAAGCAAAAGCAATAGTAGAACAGAGTGGATTTAAAGTAAAATTTTCCAAGAATCTTTTCTCTAATGCAAATGGTTACAGTAATTCAGCCAAAGAAAAAGCAGAAGATATCAATGAAATGTTTCAAGATCAAGATGTAAAAATGATTTGGTGTGCTAAAGGTGGAAATAATTCAAATAACACTTTTGATTACATAGACTATGAATTAATCAAACAAAATCCTAAAATTATATGTGGATTTAGTGATATAACTTCTCTTACAAATGTAATTACACTTGAAACTGGACTTGTAACATTTAGTGGGACAAACTTCAAAACAATTGCAACAGATGAAACAGATTATAGCTATAGAGAAGCGATAAAAAGATTTGTAGATGGAAGTTTGGAAATTGGATTACCTGGAGAAGAATATTTAACTCTTCAAGATGGAGTAGCAGAAGGAGAATTAATCGGAGGGAATCTATGCTTGATTCATGAGTTTGCAGCTGGAAAGTATCAAGCAGATTTCAAAAACAAAATATTATTCTTAGAAGAACTAGGAGCAGAAACAACACCTGCAGGATCAAGTAATTTTGTCGCATACCTCAAGCAAAACAATGTATTTGATGAAATATCTGGGCTTTGGATTGGAAACTATGAACATGAAAGCGGAATAACCCTAGAAAAAATTATTTCAGATGTATTGGAGTTACCAAATAAAAAATATAATTTTCCAATCATCAAGTCAAATAATTTTGGACATCTTGATACAAAAACAGTTATCCCTATCGGAACACAAGCTAGAATAAATACAAAAAATGATATAAAAATAGAGTTGATTGAAAACTGCGTAATCAAGGAATGAATTAATAATTCAAGATAAATCAAGAAAGGAACAGACCCATGGCAAATAGTTTAGAGGAATTAAAAAAAGAAATAGATGGCTGTAAAAAATGTAGATTATGTGAGGAAAGAAAAAACATTGTCTTTGGAGTAGGAAATCCTAATGCAGATTTGATGTTTATAGGTGAAGGACCTGGTGCTGATGAAGACGAAAAAGGCGAACCATTTGTAGGTAAAGCTGGAAAACTTATGGACAAAGCTTTTCAAGGGATAGGAATAAAAAGAGAAGATGTATATATAGCAAATATTGTCAAGTGTAGGCCTCCTAAAAATAGAGATCCACAAGATGACGAATCAAACATTTGCAAAGAATATTTAAATGAACAAATAAGATTGATAAATCCAAAGATAATTGTGCTACTAGGAAGAATTGCTTTAAATAATATACTAGGAAAAGAATATGGAATAACAAAAGATAGAGGAAGATGGATAGAAAACGAAGGAATATTGTATATGCCAGTATGGCATCCTGCAGCTTTGCTCAGAGATGAAAGTAAAAAAATAGATTTCTGGAAAGATTTAAAAGAAGTAAAAGAAAAATTACAAGAAATTTCAACATCACAAAATATTTAGAAAATTTTTCAAGGTTAAATAAACATGGGGAGATAAAATGGAAATAGAAGAAATACAGAAAATAGCAAGTAAATGTTTAAGTTGTAAGACGAAACCTTGTAGAAAAGGCTGCCCACTTACAAACGATATAACAGAATTTATCAAATGTATAAAAGTAGAAAATTATAAAAAAGCATATAATATTTTACTTGATACAACTATTCTTCAGCCTATATGTGGAAGAATTTGCCCACACAAGAAGCAATGCCAAGGCTCTTGCATAAGGAGTATAAAAGGGGAAGCGGTTGATATAGGAAAACTTGAAACCTTTGTAGGCGATATGGCTATAGAGAATAATTGGCCAATCAGAAAAATAGACGAAGAGCGTAAAAACAAAAAAATCGCTATCATAGGAGGAGGACCAGCAGGAATAACAGCTAGTGCATACCTTTCAAGAAGAGGCTTTTCTGTCAAAATATTTGAAAAGCATAGTAACATAGGCGGACTATTAGTACATGGAATACCAGACTTTAGACTCCCAAGAAGAGTAATAAAAGAAACAATCAAGAAAGTAATGGAACTAGGCGTAGAGATAAGTACAAATCAAGAATTAGGAGTAAATTTACAGCTTGAGGATTTGGAAAAAGAATATGATGCAATATTACTTTGTTTTGGCGCAAATATTTCTTCAAAAATGAATATAGAAGGAGAAGAACTAATCGGAGTATATGGTGGAAATGAACTCTTAGAGAATCAGAATTATCCAGATTTTCAAGGCAAGACAGTCGCAGTAATAGGAGGACGGAAATACAGCAATGGATGTTGCAAGAACAGTAAATAGAAAAAATGCTAAAAAAGTCTGTATAATATATAGAAGATCAAGAGCTCAGATGCCAGCAGAAAAAGAGGAAATAGATGCAGCAATGAATGAAGGAATAGAATTTCTATTTCAAAACAATGTAGTAAGAATCTTAGGAAAAGAAAAAGTAGAAAAATTGGAGTGCATAAAAACAGAATTAATCAAGGTAGAAGGGGATAGAGAAAAACCTGTAAACATAGAAGGAAGTAACTATTTAATAGATATGGACTATGTAATTATGGCTCTTGGTTCAAAACCACAAGATTCTATATTAAAAAAATTAAATCTTGAAACAACTGAAAAGGGATATATTAAAGTTAATGAAAATCAAATGACATCAAGAGAAAAAGTCTTTGCAGCAGGAGATTTAATTGGAGTAAAGTCAACTGTTGCATGGGCAGCCAGATCTGGAAGAGATGCAGCAGAAAAGATTGCAAAATATCTTGAGTAGACTATATAAATAAAAAGAATAATAATATTAATTTTTTTCAAGAGCTTTGTTCTTTGCAGCCCACTAATTATACATTTTATTAATGTGGGCTGCAAAAAGCGCCTTTCGCTTCGCTACGTAGCTCTTTTAAATTAATATTATTATTATTTTAATGTCTAAAGTGTCTCATTCCAGTGAAGATCATTGAAATACCATATTCATTACATCTATCAATAGAATCTTGATCACGAAGAGAACCACCAGGTTGAATAATTGCAGTAATTCCAGCTTGATGAGCTGCTTTTACGCAATCATCAAATGGGAAGAAGGCATCAGATGCAAGGACAGCACC
>CANQMI010000051.1 GCA_947624905.1 uncultured Clostridia bacterium | reverse complement strand
AACTCCTCATATCCTTGTTCTTGAGTTGCAGAAAATAATGCAACTAGTCCTATACATAATAGGACTATTGAGCAGATAAGTATTCCCCATTCTACATTTTTTAGTATTCTTTTATTCATATAAACCTCTTAAAATTTATTCTAATGTTTACTTGATGTTTCTGCCTTTTCTTCTTTCGCAGGTTCATTTTCATCTTTTGTCTCTTCTTTATTTTCTTTATTACTCTCAGTCTTTGTTTCTTCCTTATTATCTTCCCTTGGAGTTTCTTCTTTATTTTCTACTACATTTGTTTTATCTTTTTTGCTTTTTTCATCTTGTTTTGGTTCTTCCTTATTTTTCTCAATTTTGTCTTCTTCTTTTTCTTTTGTTTTAATTTTTTCTCTTAAGACATCATCTTTTATACTCATTATTGGTATATTAGCATATAGTGCAGGTGCTCCGCTTGTTCCGTCTTCATTTTGTCTATTTGTCATTCTAACATCTATAGCAGATTCGTCTACGTCTATATATTTTTTTATTACTTCTATTATTTCTTGTTTCATAAGATCTAAAAAGTCAGCAGATACATTAGCTCTATCTTGCATCAAAACTAAATGCAATCTTTCTTTAGCTGTATCCTTAGAATTATTGCTATTTTTATTTGTTTTTCCGTAAATTTTTGAAGAAATTTATTATATTTTCAAACATTTTTATTCCACCTTCGTTTTATTATTTGTTATTTTTTACTAAATAGTCTTTTTATTGCTGCGAAAAATCCTTTTTCTCTTCCTGGTATAGTTACTTCGATATTTTCTCCAAGTACCCTTTTTGCGATTTCTCTATATGCTTTTCCGGAAGGTGCTTTTTTGTTTGATATGACTGGTTCTCCTTTATTAGTTTGTGTGATTATGTATTCATCATCTGGTACAACACCAATTAAATCTATTGAAAGTAAGTCAACGATGTCTTCTACATCCATCATTTCTCCCTTTCTTACCATATTAGGTCTTAATCTATTTATTACCAATTCTGAATTTTTTATTTCTGATGCTTCAAGTAATCCTATTATTCTGTCTGCATCTCTTATTGCAGATATTTCAGCAGTTGTTACAACTATTGCTCTATCTGCTCCTGCAACAGCATTCTTGAAACCTTGTTCAATTCCTGCTGGGCAGTCAATTAATATATAATCAAAGTTTTCTTTTAAATTTGTTGTAAGTTCTCTCATTTGCTCTTCATTTACAGCAGTCTTATCTCTTGTCTGTGCTGCTGGAAGTAAGTATAATTCTTCATATCTTTTATCTTTTATTAAAGCTTGTCTTAATTTACATCTTCCTTCTACTACATCAACTATATCATATACTATTCTATTTTCTAATCCCATAACAACATCAAGATTTCTAAGTCCTATATCTGTATCTACTAATGCTATTTTCTTTCCCTCTAATGCTAATGATGCACCTAGATTTGCCGTTGTTGTTGTTTTACCAACTCCACCTTTTCCTGATGTTATTACTATAACTTCTCCCATTTTTTCCTCCATTTCTGGCATATTTCATACCATATATAAATAAAAGTAAAACATATTAAAAAATATCTATACGTTTCTCTTTTGTTTTATCCTTTGCATACAGTACTTTTAATATACTTTACTTTTGTTTATATTCGTATTATCTTAGCAATATATCTTGTCTTAATTTTTACATTTTATATTATATCCTATATATTTTTTTTATTCAAGTTTTTCAAGGATATTTTTGTAATTAATTTTTTAGCATCAAGTATATCCTCTTGATATTAGACTATTTTCTATATCACCAATTCTTTTTATAATTGATGTAATGAGTGGAGCTAGTATATAGTTTGGCTTTTTTACTATATTTCTTATTTTAGGATCAAATCCTTTAGATTTTAGTGAATATTCAAGCTCTACTACTGCATTTTGAACTATTGGAATAAATGCAATTCCTATACAAACAATGATGCTTATTTCTCTTGAATCTATCTTGATAATTTTTAATGGCTTTAGCAATGTTTCTATTACATATTGCAATTTATGAGATGTCATTTTTTTAGCGAAAATATATGTTACATTGCAAACAAGCAATAATCTAATACCTATTAGTATTCCAAATCCTACACCACTTATTAGCATATTTATGCAAGATGTAAAAATTATAAATGGCACAATTTTAAGCATTGTAATAACTGCATTTTTTATATTTTCCTTTAATACAATCATCAAGATTATATTTATAAGTGCTACTATCCCAAGCATATAATATTCTTTTATGAAAAATATCCCAATTGTGTATACTAAAAATAATATAAATGATATTATGTATGTCATTTTTTCACTTCCTTAGATAAAGTCATTAATATCAATGTTTATGCCGTTTTTTTTCAATTTTTCCATAAGTTCGACAACTTTAGGAATTGCTATCTTATGATCTTTCAAAAATTGTATATTTTCTAATATGTCTTTTGTTTTAAATTCTTTGATTATTTTTCCTTTTTCAAGCATAATTACTCTATCAGATATAAATATTTCGTCTATTATATTTGTTATATATATTATTGTATAGCCTAATTTTTTTAACTCTTTTATGATTTTTCTTATTTCTTCTTTTCCTTCTGGATCAAGCATTGCAGTTGGCTCATCCATTACAATATATTTTGGTTTTATACTAAGTACACCTGCAATTGTTATCCTTTGCTTTTGACCAAGTGATAATTCATAAGTGTCATGATTTATATATTCTTCCATCTGTACTTGTTTTAATGCTTCCTGAATTCTTTCTTCTTGATTTTCTATTCCTAGATTATCAAGAGCAAATATCATGTCATCATGTACATTGTTGAATATTATTTGATTTTCTGGGTTTTGAAAAACTATACCTATATTTTTTCTTATTTCAATAAATCTTTCTTGATCTCTTGTATCTATTCCGTCTATTAAAATTGTTCCAGTCTCTGGCATAGTAATTGCAGAGATTAATCTTGCAAGTGTTGACTTTCCTGAACCATTTTTCCCTATTATGCTTACAATCTCTCCTTGATTTATTCTTAAATTTATGTCCTCTAAAACCGTTTGACCATGCTTGTATTTGTAATTTAAATTACTAATATCTATCATTTTGTCTCTAACTCCTCTATAGATTATTGATTACATCTTTATATACATAGAAGCTCCCTACTACCATGATTATTTCTTTTTGGTATTTTTCTTGTGCAGTTTTTATGGCATCTAATAATTCTTCTTGATAAACATTATTTGTATATTTTTTTGCTTCATTGCATAAAACTTCTTGATCAACATATTTATTTTTGTCATTTCCAGTTGTAAATATAAATATTCCATTTTTATCTTGAGTTAGAATCTTGATTACAGTTCTATAATCCTTTGTTTTAAGTAAAGATATAATATACACTTTTTTCTTCTCAGGATAATATTGATTTATTGTTGTTACTAGATTTTTAGCTGCATTCTCATTATGTCCTCCGTCATATATTATCGTTGGATTTTTCTTGATTATTTCAAATCTTGCTTTATGTACGACTGTACTCAATCCTTTCTCTATAGCTTCATTTGGAACTTTAAATCCTTTTTGTTTTAAAAGAGTTATACATTCCAAAGCAACTGCTGCATTGTATATTTGGCATTTTCCTTTTAGATTTATCTTGACATCCTTGTATTCTTGATAATCAATTGTTTGATAATTCTTATCAAACGAATAGTTTTTTATATCTTCTTGATTTACTATGTGTAATTTATTATTTTCTTCTTGGCATTTTTTAGCAATTATATCTGTTACTTTTTCTTGATAGCACATTATTGTATCATTATTTTTTTTGATGATTCCGGCTTTTTTATCAGTTATTTCTTCAATCGTTTTTCCAAGTATATCCATATGATCTAAACCTATATCAGTAATAATTGATATCATTCCGTCAGCAATATTTGTACAGTCATCTGTACCTCCCATACCAGTCTCTAATACCACAAAATCGCAATTCTTTTCTGCAAAGTATATTAATGCAAGGCTTGTTACTACTTCGAATTCTTTTACAGGAATATCATGAGTCTCATTGTATTCATCTACTTTTTTAGATAACCTTTCTAATATATCACTCATTTCTTGATCAGTTATCTCTTGATTATTTACTGTTATTCTTTCGTTATATCTAATCAAATGTGGTGAAATATATTTTCCAACAGTATAGCCTGCATTTACTAAAATATTATTTATCATTTCACATACACTGCCTTTTCCATTTGTACCGGCTATGTGTATAAATTTAGTCTTTTTATGAGGATTTCCAAACTCCTTCATAAAATACGCCATTGCATCTAATGTTGGATCTTTTGTAACTGCATCAAATTTTTTTAAATATTCCTCAATTTCCATATTTTTATTCCTTCTTTCTTGAAAAAGTTGCAAACTAAATTTGGAAAAATTTTTCAATTTTAACTTTTAGTCAAATAAATATTTTTTTGTTATAGGATTTAATGCTTTTATTAATGCGTATACTGTCAAAACTTGTATTGGTAACATTATGAATTGTGCTATTGTTCTTAAAGAAAGTATAGTTATAAATGCTTTATCATACATAATGTTTAACCATACAGCATTTAATAGAATATTTACAAATATGATAACTATAATGCTTGAAATAATGAGTCTTATTAATAACTCTCTATCTGAAAGCTCTTGTCCTTTTTTATAAAGAATTAATCCATAGATTAATCCCTTTAATATTGCACTTATCGTGAATCCTATGAAAAATGTTCCAAAAGGAAATAAGAGTGCTCCTATTAAATCAGCTAATCCAGAAATAATAGCTGAATATTTAGGCCCAAGCCATATTGCTGAAAGCATTACTGATACGAAACTAAAACCTATTGATAATAGCTCTGTATTTATAGATAAAAATCTTGATAATACTATCGTTATTGCAAGTAACATTGCTGATAGTATTAATTTTTTTGTTTTTGAGATTGTTTGCATAAAAAAAACTCCTTTCATTAGAGCTCCCTGAAAGAAGATTAAAATATATTTTCTTCTAGTTCATAGCGGAATGCAAAAACAAATAAGCAAGTAACTTGTACTTTTGCCCCACCATCAACTTCCCGTATAGTGGGTCTTGACTATTTGTTCTTTACTCTATGAATAATATATTACACCTTTTTGCATTTTTCGTCAATTAGTTTCAGACAAGTTTTGTAATAAATTTAATCACATTTTGTTGTATTAATTTTTTGAACTCATAATAAATTTAATCACATTATCTGCTTGATATGATTTATTCTAATTTTGCCATTTATAAAATATACCTCAATTACATCTATTCGTACATATTCCTCTTCTAGCTTGTTTTTGTATAAAAAATACTCTGCTGCTCTGTATATGTGATTCTGCTTATTTTCATCTACCGCTTCTTTTGCTTCTCCATGTCTGAAGCTCGTTCTCGTTTTCACCTCTACAAATATTATGTTTCTACTATCTTTTGCGATTATATCTATTTCTCCCTGAAAGCATCTAAAATTTCTACATATTATCGTATATCCCTGTCTTTCAAGATATTCTTGTGCTTTTACTTCTCCAAACTTTCCTTCTAATTGTTTTTGATTCATATTATTCCCTCTTTTTTATTACATACTTATTTTCATGCTTTTCGATTAATCCATCAAGCTCCATCAAAAATAATTTTTCATATAATTCTGTTATATCTATATGAGTTTCAAGACTTATTTCATTAACATTTAGTGGTTCATACAAGACACTATATACTTTTCTATATTCTTCTTTTATTTCATTTAATTTTAATAATGGCTCTACAGATAAATCCAAATCATCTATTGTTATTTGCCTTTCAGCTTTTATACCATACATTTCTAGTATGTCTCTTGGTTCTACTACTAAAGTTGCACCTTTTTTTATCAAGTTATTTGAGCCTATTCCTTTTTTATTTTCTATAGAACTCGGTATGCAAAATATATTTTTCCCTTGTTTTTTTGCATATTTTGCAGTTATTCCTGTTCCACTTTTATTCCTTGATTCTACAACAAGCACACCTATACTGAGCCCACTTATAATTCTATTTCTTTGTCTGAATTTTTCAGGTTCTGGAGGTTCTTCATCAGGATATTCACTAACTATTGCTCCTCCTGTATCTATTATTTTGTTATATATTTTTTGATTCTCTGGTGGATAGATATATCGAGGGCCATTCCCTAAAACTGCAATTGTTTTTCCTTCTGCTTCAATTGCTCCGAAAATGTGCAGAAGTATCAATCCCTCTTGCCATTCCACTAATTACTGTAAAACCTGCCTTTGCAATGTTTGCTGCAAACACTCTTGAATTCTTTAGGCCTTGACTACTGCAATTTCTTGAGCCTATTATTGCAATTCCCTGTTGGTCTAATATTTTTTTGTTTCCTATTACATATAATTTTTTTGGTGCATCTTTTATATTTTTTAACCTTGATGGATAATCTTGATCATTCAAGTTTATTTCTTGTATTTCTATTTTCAATTACTCCTCTCTTGGAACATGTTAATTCACTTTTGTAGATTGTATATCTTGATATCAATTACCCCAGTATTTTCTATCAAGATCTCTATATTTGATTGCCTCAGTGATATGCTTTAGCTCTATATTTTCCTTTCCATCCAAATCCGCGATTGTTCTTGAAACTTTCAAAATTCTTCCATATGCTCTTGCGCTAAATCCTAGTTTTTTGAAAGCATTTTCTAATACGGCTTTCCCTTGACTATCCAATTTACAATATTTATTTATCAACTTTGGAGTAAGTTCTGAATTTGAATATATCCCATATTCTTGATATCTTTCATAAGCAATTGTTCTTGCTCTATTCACCCTTTTTCTGATTTCTTCTGATGTTTCTTGTTCTTCTTGATCATTCAAACTCTGATAATCCACTGCTTCTACTTCTATGTGTATATCTATTCTATCAAGCAATGGTCCGCTGATTTTACTTATATATTTACTTATTTGTGTTTTTGAGCAAGTACAATTTTTGTCTTTTGCTCCATAATACCCACAAGGGCAAGGATTCATAGACGCAACTAGCATGAAATTGCAAGGATATGAAATGCTTGCATTTACTCTACTTATATTGACTTTTCCGATCTTCAAGTGGTCCTCTCATAAGTTCCAAAGTATGTTTATTAAACTCTGTAAGTTCATCTAAAAATAATATTCCGTTATGAGCTAGACTTATTTCCCCAGGTTTTGGTATCCTTCCTCCACCGAATCAATGATACTCCTGATATAGTGTGATGTGGAGCTCTAAATACTCTTTTAGTGATTATCGGCATATTTTCCTCTATAAGTCCAGATATACTGTGTATTTTTGTAACTTCTAATGCTTCCTCCAATGTTAAATCTGGAAGAATTGAAGGTAAACATTTAGCCATCATAGTTTTTCCGTGAACCTGGGCTTCCGAATAAGCAAACAGTTATGCCCTCCGGCCGCTGCAACTTCTAATGCTCTTTTAACACTTCTCTGTCCTTTTACACTTGAAAAATCCATTGAATACATTTCTCTTTTTTCAAAAATATTTTTTAGGTCAATTGTTTCTTTTGCTATTTCTATTTCTTGATTTAAATATCCAATAACTTCTTTCAAATTGCTAACACCTATCACTTCTATATTGTTAACAATAGCAGCTTCTTTTGCGTTTTCTTTAGGTAGTATTATCCTGTTTATCCCCAATTTTGATGCTTCCAAAGTTATTGGAAATACACCATTTACTTTATTTATTTTTCCATCTAATGATAATTCTCCAATAAATACCGTATTTTCTAGTGTTTGTGATTTTAAATACTCATTCGACATAAGAATTCCAACTGCCATTGGAAGATCATAAATAGAACCTTCTTTTTTTGTATCCGCTGGAGACAAATTAATTACAATTTTTCTGCTTTCTAATTTTATTCCCGTGTTTTTTATTGCTGCCTTGATTCTTTCCTTTGATTCTTTTACAGTCATATCAGGCAGTCCAACAATTTCCCATGCTGGTAGTCCTCCGTGATATATCTACTTCAACATTAACTAGATATCCATTTAGTCCATACAGAGATATAGATTTTATTATTGATAACATTATAAATCCTCTTTTCTTTTAGCTCATATATGCAGATTTTATATATAAATTATTTTATAAATAAAATGATTTTTTTGGATGATTTTCCAAAAGAATTTTGTTTGATATAATACGTAATTTTAAAATTAAAATAGATAGAGAGATATGATTAAAAATTTTTTCACCCTCTATCTATTTTATATAATAATATGTTTCTTATGTCAAGAATTATTTTTCGACAAAATACGACATTTGTGTACTGCACCCCAAACGGTAGACAAAAGCCCCGTCCCTCTGTCTTTTTCTTTTACAACAAATCAGCCAGAGAAAATCTCTAGCTGATTTATATATATTTAGAAAGGAAAGCGAATTAATGAGTTTTCTATTTTTCCTTGAAATTTATTTGATAGATGATTTCTATTTTACTAATCTATACACATTGTTTGTAGCATCCCATGCAGCTGATACATCTGTGTTCAAGCAGACTACTGGACGTAAACCTTTTCCAGAAAATTCTGTGTTTTTACTGGTTATGTCTCCGTAACGATTAGCCACAAAGAGGTGATATTCTGATGGGGATGGGATCCAATATTCGCCAGAATTTGTGGAGGTTGTATTTTGGAAACCAGGAAACCATAGATTAAATTCACTCGGATTTCCGTAGACCGGCATCGCATTAAAGTCTGTTTGGTTATAGGAGTTATCTATCCCATCCCTTAAAAAGTAATAACCGCAACTATATCTAACATAATCACTGTCTAGTCTTTTTGAGCGTCCTTGTACATGTACCTTATTGTTCGAATTTGCAGGATAAGTATTCCAACTGTTGCACCACATTTCTATAGTAGGTCCACATATTGCTTGGTAGCCTA
>CANQMI010000050.1 GCA_947624905.1 uncultured Clostridia bacterium | reverse complement strand
GATATAGATAATAATCCAAATGACTATGACTGGAAAATATTCTATAATGATACAACAGCAAAAAGAATATTTATAATACCAGATGAAATTGTATCAAATAACACACTGCTAAGCAAAACTGCAGGGGAAAAAGCGGGAATGAGAAAAGCTACTGTAGGTGAATATAATTGGGGCTGGTCAACTATTCCAGATTATCAAACGATTCCAACAACTCCAGATGATATTGAATACTTATTTTGGCTAAGAGCCGCTAGAGCGAGTCTTTACCAATACTTAACTTCAGCTAAAGCTGTTTCTAAATTATTGAACCCAGATAATTGGTATTTATTCAAAGATACAAATGGTTACGGCCAATATGCAATCGGGGGACCAACTGCAGAATTATGGGTTAACAGTTGGAATCAAACACATTCTGATAAAAAAGCCATACTCGAAACCGATACTTACCATTATGGTATCTACTCTCGGAAAAACGTATCGGCTTCCCAGACCGTGATTTCACGGACGATCCATTTTACTTTCCAAAAAGCAAAAGCTTTACAAACTCCTCAATGGGTCTAATAGACTATTATGGTTATTGGTTTGCTTCACAGGGGTATGCCGATACTTTAGTAGTTGCTGAAGTTCTTGGCACTTATCAGCAAATAGAATATAATAAAGGTCCAACCTCGGGTCCCAGTGCAATTCGCCCAGTAGTCTGCTTATACGAAGGAGTATCAGCTACGTGGGATGCTACAAATAATGTATATAGATTATCAAAATAGATTTATAGGAAAATATAATCACACAAATAGAAAACATATTAACTTCGCTTTCCTTTCTAAATATATATTAGTCAGTCAGAAGAATAAAACTTTTGACTGACTTTTTTACATATAGTTTCAAGCTTGAAAACAATTTTTTATTATTTTACTAAAAACGTTGCAATTTGATTGACTCAATGATAAAATATAATTTGTAAAAATATGATAAAATGCAAAGTAGGAGATAAACAATGGGAAGAAAGAGAAAAGTTACAAAAAAGAAAAAAGCTAGGCAAGATGCGTACATACATGCGATAGTTGTGATGATTTTTAGTATACTATTAGCAGTTTTAATTTATATACAATCAGGATATATTGGAGAACACCTAAGCCCAATGCTAGGTGGTCTGATGGGATGGATAAAATATCTAGTACCAATTGGAACATTCTTGATAGGAATAACACTAATAAAAGAAGAAAGAGAATTTGTGTTACCTAAAATAGCACAATATGCAATAATAATCCTATGCGTATGTGCATTTATAACATCAATGCAATTGTCAAGTAAAAATAAAATATTAGATGTAGATGATGATTTTTCAAATATTGTATCTCAAGCATATGATATGGGAACAGAAAACAAAGGTGGAGGAGTAATAGGAGCACTTGTTGCAGTTCCTATGAATAAAATGATTGGAACTTTAGGTACAAATGTTGTTTTAATAGGAGTTGCAATTCTTCTTGCAATATTCACTTTTGGAATTAAACCTGCAGAATTAATAGATTCTTTAGCAGAAAGAATAAAAGAGTCAAGAGAATATCAAGAAGAGGAAGATCAAGAAGAAGAGGAAGAAGAGATTATAGAACCAAAAAGAGAGAAGAAAAAAGATAAAAAGAAAAAGGTGCATTCATCAATAATGCCAAATCCTTTTGCAGATGATGCAGAAGATGAAACAGATAAAAATCAAAAATTCGAGCATGACATACCTTTAGCTTTTGATGAAAAATCTAAACAAACAGATTTCATAGAAGCAAATTTATTTAAAGAAACTGAAGAAGAAAAAGAAGATAAGACTAAACAAGTATTACAGCTAGAACATGCACAGGTTGTGGATGATCAAAATTATGAATTTCCACCAATTGCACTACTTGAAAGTGCTGGAGCAAAGAAAATAAAATCAGAGAAAAAAGCCATAGCAGATAATGCTTTAAAATTACAGAAAACTTTACATAGTTTTGGTGTTACAGCAAAAGTAGAAGATGTATCTGTTGGGCCTGCAATTACAAGATATGAATTAAAACCAGCAGAGGGTGTAAGGGTAAGTAAAATTGCAAACTTAGCAGATGACATAGCTCTAAACCTAGCAGCACAAAGCATAAGAATAGAAGCACCTATACCAGGGAAACAGGCTGTACGGAATAGAGATACCAAATAAAGAAACAGAAATAGTACATCTAAGAGATGTAATAGATTCAGAAGAATTTGCAACTTCTGAAGCTAAACTTTCTATGGGACTTGGAAAAGATGTAAGTGGTAAAAGAGTCATAATCGATATAGCAAAGATGCCACATTTACTTGTTGCAGGTAGTACAGGTTCTGGAAAGAGTGTATGTATTAATACAATGATTACAAGTATTATATATAAAGCTAAACCAAGTGAAGTAAAACTTCTCATGGTAGATCCAAAGATAGTTGAGCTTTCAGTATATAATGGAATACCACATCTTTTAATACCAGTAGTAACAGATCCAAGAAAAGCAGCAGGAGCACTTGCTTGGGCAGTTCAAGAGATGGAAGATAGATATGCAAAATTTGCAGCTAAAGGTGTAAGAGATATCAAGGGATATAATAAAGCACTTGAAAACGGAACAGAAGAAGAGCAAAACGTAAAAATGCCACAAATAGTCATAATAATAGACGAGCTTGCAGATTTGATGATGGTTGCAGCAAAAGATGTGGAAGATGCAATCTGTAGATTAGCACAAAAAGCAAGAGCAGCAGGAATGCACTTAGTTATCGCAACACAGAGACCATCAGTTGATGTAATCACAGGATTGATTAAAGCAAATATCCCATCAAGAATAGCGTTTGCAGTATCTTCACAGATAGATTCAAGAACAATACTTGATATGACAGGTGCTGAAAAGCTTCTTGGTAAAGGAGATATGCTATATTATCCAACAGGAAGTTCAAAACCAATAAGAGTACAGGGTACATTTGTATCAGATAAAGAAGTTGAAAAAATAGTAGATTTCTTGAAGAAAGATGGAGAAACAATATACAATACAGATATAATCGAATCAATTGAAAATGCAAACAAAACGGATAAAGAAGTCGCAGAAGAAGATGAAGATGATGATGTTGATCCAAAACTTGAAGAAGCAATAGAAGAAGTCATAGAGTATGGCCAAGCATCAACTTCATTTGTTCAAAGAAGACTAAAAGTCGGATATGCTAGAGCTCGGAAGGATTATAGACCAGATGGCAGAAAGAGGAATAATCTCAGGCTATCAAGGAAGCAAACCTAGAGAAGTTTTGATAACTAAAGAAAGATGGCAAGAACTCAAGATGAATACAGAACCTGTACAAAGTAATAGTAAATCAGAAGAATAAACCTTTAGGAAGGGAAAGAGTTAATGAAAACAAATGATATCTTATCAATGTTCCAAAGTAACAACTATAAGTTAGAGACTGTTTTGTCAAAGAAAAAATTTTCAGGAGACGTCAAGAATCTCTTGCTTAGTATGTTGTATAAAATATCTACATCATACAATGATTATGCTAATATAAAAATAAATGTAGAAAATAAAAATAAATATATAGAAAATATAATTAGCATAATTGATAAGTGTAATAAGATCGAACTTGAAAAACCAGATACAGAAGAAGGAGAAAAACTTATAGATAGTCATGAATTATGCAAAGTTGATACTATAGCAAATTCTATCGAAGTATTTCCTTCAGAAAGAGCAATGCTTTTTGCATTATTTAAAATGAATGATACAAAAATGTATCTTGATGAAAAGTATAATGTTATTAGAATAGCGTTGCCAGAGCTCTTGAATGAGGGACGAGATATAAATAACATAGAGATAATACGTGATTTTAATGCTTGGTCTTGGAATACTATACCAAGTGAAATAAGTAACATTGATTGCAATTTAATATATCAAAATTTATTAATTTTATTAGGATTTGAGTTCTTAGATACTTGGATGAAACAAGAGTATCAAAAAGAATTATTGAATAAGCTTGAAGATAAATTAAAGTCTGAATACAATCAAGAAGAAATAGAAAAATTCCTAAAATTAGTGTATAAGCTATCAATTATAATCTGTACACAGAGAAATAAAAATGAAAAAACAAGATTAGAAGATGAAAAAATTTGGGATGAAAAAGAACTATCAAGATTAAATGATAAAGAAAAGCTAGTTACTGAACTTACAAAAACCAAAAAAGAAAAAGCCAAAGAAATTGAAAAAATTGATAAATTCTTGAATGATCCGATTCTTCTTGCAAAAGAGTTTGAAAGAAGAAATGCTACTTTATCTGAATATAAAAAGATATTTAGTGTAGAAAATTTAGCAGGAATTTTGAAAAAAGAAAGAAAAAAAGCTTTAAATGACATAGAAGAAGCGAATGAATTACTTGATGCAAAGAATTACATTAAAAGAAAAGAAAAACTTGAAAGTAATCTTGATTTGCTAAAAGAAATTAAAAATGATAGAAATAAAGAAAAATATAAAATAAATCTTGAAAAGATATTTATAAAATGCTTGAAGGAAAAAATAGAAGGAATAGACGAAGCAGAGCAGAAGAAAGAGCTATTACAATTTTTGTACATTTTGAGATACTATAACTTTATTGTATATGACGAAAAAAGATTTATAAAAGATGTTGAACCTCTTCAAGATGAAATTCAGGAATTAGTAGAAAAAGTAATATCAAAGTTGTATGAGTTAAAGGCCATAAATAGTATAACTAAGGATTTGGAAACAGATATCAAGATAATAAAACCTATCCTAGAAACAAGGATAATGAATTTAGCAAATGTTACTATACAAATAGAAAAGAATGATAAGAACATAGAAGTAGAAATATATGATGGAAATGTTCTTGAAATAAGATTTGAAGTAGAAAATTCTAAAGAAATTGAAATTAAAAATAAAAAGAAAGTAAAAGTATTTGCAAAATAAGCAGAAAGGATAAATAATATGAAGATTACATTTTTAGGCGCATCAGAAGGTGTTACAGGTTCAAACTTTTTAGTCGAAGCAGCTGGCAAGAAGTTTTTAGTCGATTGCGGATTGTTTCAAGGAAGTTCAAAAGAGGAAGATAAAAACTATGATGAATTTGCATTTGATATAAATGAGATAGATTTTATGCTACTCACGCACGCACACATTGATCACTCAGGAAGAATACCAAAGTTATATGTAGATGGTTACAGAAAGCCAATATATGCAACTAAGGCAACTTGCGATTTATGCACGATAATGCTTCCTGATAGTGGACATATCCAAGAAATGGAAGTAGAGTGGAAAAATAGGAAAAGAAAAAGAGAAGGAAAATTAGGTTTCCCTCCACTATATACTGCAGAAGATGCACTAAATTCTTTAGAATTATTTAAAAGTGTAAATTACAATGAATTAGTAGAGATAGATGAAAATATAACTGTTAGATATAATGATGCAGGGCATATGCTAGGTTCTGCAATAATAGAGGTATGGATTAAAGAAAATGATAAAGTAGAAAAGATAGTATTTACGGGCGACTTAGGAAATAATGATATACCACTTTTAGCATCTCCAACAATGATTGAGTCAGCCGATTATTTAGTTATGGAGTCAACATATGGAAATAGAATCCATATCAAGAATAATGATAAAGCCAAGATGTTTCTTGATATAGTTTATGAGACTATAAAAAATGGAGGTAATGTAGTAATACCAACATTTGCCGTACGGTAGAACACAAGAGATTCTTTATGAATTAAATAAGATAAAAGAAAATACAAAAGATGAAACATTTATTAATAAGTATAGATTACTTATGGAGACGCCTGTATACGTGGATAGTCCTCTTGCAATTTCAGCAACAGAGATATTCAAGAAAAATGATGATTTATTTGATGATGAAGTAAGAGCTGAGATAGAAAGCGGAGATGATCCACTAGAATTTGATGGACTTAAATTTACAAGAACAGCTGAAGAATCTAAAGCATTAAATGAGATAGAAGAACCTTCTATAATTATATCAGCAAGTGGTATGTGTGATGTAGGTAGAATAAAACATCATTTAAAGCATAATCTATGGAATTCTAAAAATACTATTTTGTTTGTTGGATATCAAGCAGCAGGAACACTTGGAAGAAGAATAGTAGAAGGTGCAAAGAAAGTAAAAATTTTTGGTGAAGAAATTGCAGTAAATGCTAGGATAGAATATATAGAAGGATATTCTGGACATGCAGACCAAGAGTGGCTTATGAATTTTATATATTCGTTTATCAGTAAACCAAAACAGATTATTTTAGTACATGGAGAAAGAGAATCACAAGAAGTTTTAAGAGATAAGATACTTGAAGAAACAAATATACCGGTTACAATACCTAAATATGGAGAAATATACGATGTAGAAGAGAATCAAGTTAAATTAGAAGGAAGATTAGAACTTGAATCTACAAAGAGAATACAGAAACTTGAAATCGTAAATAAGGTAAAAGTATTGCGTGATGAGATGACTGATATGGAAGGCATCTTGAAAAATGAAATTTTGACAAATGAAATAAAAGAAAATGAAGTTGATAGAATAAGAGTTAAACTAAAAGAGATTGAAGATATTATTGTAAGTATAATTGAGTAAAATTTTTCAACACATGAAGAAGGGAAGATAAGAAGTAATGAAAACGTACCAAAACGATGCTATAATAGGGAATAAAGAATTAAGAGTAGGACTTACCGAAAAAGGAGAAATTGTTAGAGTTTGTTATCCATGTATTGATTTTAGACAATATATAGAAAGCATGCACATGGGAGTAAAAATAAATGATTCAGGAATTATATACTTGCATAATGATGTAAACAATGTTTATGAGCAACATTATATCGAAGATACGAATGTTTTAAAAACAGAAATTAAAAATACTTATTTTAATTTGAAAATGATACAAACTGATTTTGTGCCTATGACAAACAATGTAATCATAAGAAAATATGTATTTATAAATGAACATGATATACCACTTGATATAAAATTTTTGATTCATGCTAAAATGCTTAGTGATGATAACAATTTTGTAGGTGCCAAGGTCATAAATAATGGAATTTTGCAATATTCTCATGGATATAACATGGCATATGTAACTAACGATTTGAAAATGAATGGTTACAAAATAAATGGGACAGATGATGTAATTTTAGGTGGAGTTTTACAAGACAAAGATTATATTGGTATGTCAAATTCATCAGGTGTAAGCTATGATATAGGAGTTTTAAAACCACAAGAGAAAAGAGAATTCAGCATTATAATATATGTTTCTGAAAATCAAGAAAAAAATAATTTTGAAGATATAGAAAGTCAAATAGAAAAACTAAAAAAACTTGATACAGAAAAGGAATTACAAAATACCAAAAAGTATTGGAGAAAATATATAATAAGTCATATGGATTTTATAATAGAAGGAAATTCATATAAAGAATTGATAAGAAGAATATATACAAGGACAATACTTTTATTCCCACTTCTTACTAATCAAACAACTGGTGGAATGGTAGCAGCAATGGAAATTGACGAGAAGTTTTCAAAATGTGGAAGATATGCTTACTGTTGGCCAAGAGATGCTGTCTATATAACGAAAGCACAAGATATACTAAAAATGGAGAAGGAAACAGAAAAATTCTATAAAGTATTTTGTAAAAATACTCAATCAAAAAATGGAATGTGGGAGCAAAGATTTTTTACAGATGCTACTTTGGCACCTTGCTGGGGTTACCAAATAGATGAAACATCAAGCATTGTTTATGGAGTTTATGATCACTATACTAGAACAAAAGATAAAAAGTTTTTAAAAGATAACTTGAAAATGGTTGAAAAGGCTGTAAAATTTTTACAAAAGTATGTAGATGATATCCTAGAAAACAAAAACAAGATGAGAGTTAGCTATGATATATGGGAGATGTTTGAAGGAGTTTCTATATACTCACTAAGCTCTATATTTGCAGCATATCAAGCAATGCAAAAAATCTATAATGAGCTTCAAGAAGATTTAAAAAATAATAGATTAAAACAAGAGACAATGAATGAACAAATAGACATCATGGAAAAACAATCAGTTAAAATTAAAAAATATGTATTAAGTAAGCTATATGATGAGGACAAGAAAAGCTTCATAAGAAATGAAAAAGATAGAAGGCTAGATATTAGCATACTTGGTACTGTAACACCATTTAAAATGTTTTCACCAAAAGAGAAAAAGGTAACAAATACAATAGAAAGAATAAATCTAAACTTGAGAACATATACAGGCGGATATTTAAGATTTGAAAATGATCATTATACAGTTGACAAACCTTGGGTAATTGCAACATTATGGATGGCACTATATTATCTAGAAATCAAGGAGTATAATCAAGCAAAAGAGTGCTTTGATTTTGCAGTTAAATCAAGTACAAAAAATGGTTTCTTAGCTGAACAAGTAAATAATGACAAAATGCAATCTGAATGGGTTATAGGACTTGGTTGGTCTCACTCAATGTTTATAATCGTCTTAGAAGAACTTGTAAAACTTAAATTAATATAATTTTGCAAAATCTTGACGAAGTTATATTTATTACCATTAATTAAAATAATTGCAATAACAATGTAGGAAGGAATGAAACAGAAAATGAGAAAATATTTATTTACATCAGAGAGCGTAACAGAGGGACATCCAGATAAACTATGTGATTTAATATCAGATACAATATTGGATAAATGCTTGGAACAAGATGAGTTTTCAAGAGTTGCTATAGAAACATTTGCATCTAATGATAAGATTACAATAGCTGGACAACTTGACACAAATGCTAAACTTGATATAGAAAAAATATCAAGAGAAGTTATTAAAGGAATAGGATACAGAGGAAAAGGAATAGATTTAGATTCTGAAAATTGTAAAGTAGATGTAAATATTACAAAACAAAGTTCAGATATTGCACAAGGCGTAGACATAGGAGGAGCAGGAGACCAAGGCATAATGTTTGGATATGCAAATTGTGATACAGAAGAGTATATGCCATTCGCAATTAGTGTAGCACATAAACTTGCAAAAAGACTTACGG
>CANQMI010000049.1 GCA_947624905.1 uncultured Clostridia bacterium | reverse complement strand
AATATAATTATAGCATGTTTTTTTCCAAAACTAAATTCTACTTTGACTTTTGCTAGAATTTACTTTTAAATTTAAGGGAAATTTTAAAAATCAAGTGAAATCATTGATTTTTCTTTTAAAATATGTTATATTATCAAACGAGTATATATTTTCCTTGAAGGAAGTAAAAAAATGAGAAGAGATTTTGTAAATAGTTTACGCATAAGAAAAAACTCGAAAGAGACAAGACAATTATATCCAACAAGTGGAGTAGAATCTGCAAAGTTAAAAGCTTTTTACAATTCAGAAGAAGTTTCTAGATGTATACAAAATATGGCTAGAAAGATAGTAGAAGATTATAAAGGGAAACAATTAGCCATAATCTGTGTTGATTATGGCGGAAGACCTTTATATAATCTACTTTTAGATAATTTACATAGTTTAGGACTTACAGATTTTTATCAGGGTTCAGTAAAATTAGAAATTGATGCAACTAAAAAAACAGGAGATAGAAGTGAACCTAAATTTCATTTTGAAACAGGAATTGTAAGTGATCTAAACAATTTGAAAAATATAGATATTTTAATTGTAGATGATCAAATCAATAGCGGAAAATCATTCGACTTTTTGAAGGAACGTTATCAAAATGCTTCAAGTGTCGAATTGGCAACATTAATTGTCAAGGGAAAAGCAAGAAAAAGACTAGAAGATATCAAATATTATGGCTTTTCTACAAAGTCAAGCACTGACAAGTACGTTGGATTCGGAATGGATTACCAAGAAAAACACAGAGAGTTACCATATATCGCAAGAATCAAGCAAAAAATACAGCATAAAAATGATAATGATATATCAAGATAATAAACTCAAAAGGAAATGAAATAAAAATTATGAATTTTTTAAAAAGAATCAAGAATAAAAATATAAGTGATAAACAGCAAAAATATATAATATATCTTTACTGTTTACTAATATCACTTATATTTTTATTTATATGTTCAAAAAATTCACCATTCTATCCATTCAATAATTGGGATGATCCTAATTCATTTTTTACGGTTGGAAAAGGAATGGCAAATGGTTTAGTACCATATAAAGATTTATTTGAACAAAAAGGCCCAATTATTTATCTAATACATGCAATATCTTATCTTATATCAAATACTACTTTTATAGGTGTATTTTTATTTGAAGTTATTTCATTTTCTATTTTTCTATATTTTACTTTCAAGACAATGTCGTTATATTGCCGAAAGATACATGTATTATGGGTAGCGCCATTTATATCAGGCATAATACTTACTAGTTATGTATTTGTTGCAGGGGATAGTGCTGAAGAATTCTGCATGCCACTTTTTGCAATTAGTTTATACTACATGATTAACTACTATAAAAATATATATCCTGAAAAAATGCCTACAAAACAAGTGATACTAATTGGAATACTTGCAGGTCTTACATTTTGGATAAAATATAATTTGCTAGGACTTTGGCTTGGATTCATGCTAGTTTTATTTATAGGATTATGTGCAAATAAACAGATAAAAACAGCGTTTTTAACAGCTATATATTTTTTAATTCGGAATGATGATTACAGCAATACCTTGGATAATATATTTTGGCATAAATTCTGCAATACCAGATTTATTAAATGTATACTTTTTTGTTAATATATCTTCCTATAGTACGCAAACACCATTAATAATGAGGATATTAATTGCATACAAAGAAGGACTGGCTCACGCAATAAAATTACCACAGTATTCAATTATAACTTTGATAGGCTATATCTATATCATGAAAGATAAAAATATTATCCCAAATATACAGGGAAAAATTGCACTAACTATGACTATATTATTTTCAATGCTAGGAATATTTATTGGAGCAAATCATGTATATTATTTCTTGATTTTGATGACATTTATAGTTTTAGCTATAATATTCATAGGCAAAATACTTGAAAAACTGGAGAATAAAAAATTTACCATACTAGTAAAATATATGTCTCCAGTATATATTGCAATAATCATAGCATTAACTTGTATGACAACTCCTAATTTTGAATATCATAAAAAAAGTCAAGATGATTTAGTTCAGTATGAATTTGCAAAGATTATTCAAGAAAAACCAAATGCAACATTATTAAATTATGGATTCTTAGATGGTGGATTTTATACAACATCTAATATAGTTCCAAATGTAAAATATTTCCATAAACCAAACATTGAACATGAGAGATATCCTGAAATAGAGAATGAGCAAAATAGATATATTCAAGAAAAATTAATAGATTTCGTAGTAATAAAAGTAGAGAACGAAGAAGATAGCTATAATATACCGTACTTATATGAAAACTATAAAAAGATAAAGTCAGTATATCAAGATGATTATTATATTTTATTTCAAGTTAAAAATTAAATTTTTCAAGGATAAAAATATTTAAAATATTACATATAATTACATAAATAAAAATAAAGCCAAATAAAAAATAGCTAAAAAGCAAAGAAATAGTCTAAAAAACAAGACTATTTCTTTTTTTGTATTCAAAAAAACGACAGTATTTTAAAAAAAGACGAACTATAATTAACTATAAAGGTAGGAGGTGGTGCAGAAAAAAATGACTATATATTTAGATGTAGTCTTTTTAGAAAATGTATGTATGAATAGCATCATATTATTTGCAACAGGATTAGTTACAAAAACTAAGTGTAAAATAATGAGGAATCTCATCTCTAGCATATTGGGAGCAACATATGTAGTAGGAGCATACATGACAAATAACATAATATATAAAAACTCATTAGTAAAAATTGGATTATCAATAGCCATGATATATATAGCATTTTATCCAAAAAATTTTAAATTAATTTTTAAATATATAGTAATATTCTACCTTACATCATTTGTTTTCGGAGGTTGTGCATATGCTTTACTTTACTATATCAAACCTCAAGATATTTTCTATAGAAATGGAACATTTATTGGTACATACCCTATAAAAA
The DNA here is from genome assembly GCA_947624905.1 of uncultured Clostridia bacterium. GTDB lineage: Bacteria > Bacillota > Clostridia > TANB77 > CAG-508 > JAAWPK01. The sequence continues at coordinate 6,244 of CANQMI010000049.1, read as the reverse complement.
TCACCTTTCTAGGAGCAATACTAGGATTTATTACATTGAATATTGCATTTAAACTAATTAAAAATAGACTAAAAAAGAGCGAGATGTTTTGCAATGTTAATATTGGGTACAACGGAGAAAAAATAAGGATAAAAGCAATTATCGATTCGGGGAATTTGCTTCAAGATCCAATAACGGGGTCGTCAGTTATCGTAGTAGAGAAAAAAGAACTAGTGAATGTAATAGATAATTCAATCTTGAATAATTTACAAAATATAATATTAGGAAAATATGAAATCACAGATCAAGAATATATATCAAGGTTTAGACTAATTCCATTTTCTTCAATCGGAAAACAAAATGGAATGCTAATTGGGTTTAAACCAGATTGGGTTTCAATAGAATTTGATGATATTCAAAAGGAGATGGATAAGGTAATAATTGCAATCTATGATAAAGATATTAGCAAAAATCATGAATATGCTGGAATAGTTGGACTAGAAACTTTAGAAGAGAGGAGTGAATTAAATTATGAACATACTAGCAATATTAAGGCATAACATAAATAATATCTATATAAAATATGTTCAAAGAGATGAACAAGAAGATCAAAGCATATTTTATATAGCAGGAAGTCAAACACTTCCACCACCATTAGAGCCAGAAGAAGAGGAAAAGTTATTAAAGAGGCTTGCTGAAAAAGATATGGAATCAAGACAAATATTAGTTGAGAGAAATTTAAGATTAGTTGTATACATTGCTAAAAAGTTTGAAAATACAGGAATTGGAATTGAAGACTTGATATCTATAGGAACAATAGGCCTTATGAAGGCGATAAATACATTTAACACTGAAAAAAAGATAAAACTTGCTACATACGCCTCAAGATGTATCGAAAACGAAATTTTGATGTACTTGAGGAGAAACAATAAAATCAAGGGAGAAATATCAATAGATGAACCACTTAACCAAGATGGAGATGGAAATGAATTACTTCTATCAGACATCCTAGGTACAGATAATGATGTTACATCCCGCAGAATAGAGGATGAAGTAGATAAAGCACTTCTCAAAGCCTCTATGGAAAAACTAGGCAAAAGAGAAAAAAACATAATGGAACTTAGATTTGGATTTAATACGGGAAATGAAAAAACACAAAAAGAAGTAGCAGATATGCTTGGCATATCTCAAAGCTATATCTCAAGACTTGAGAAGAAAATTATACATAAGATGAAAAAGGAAATCTTGAGCAAAACAGGATAAATAATCTACTTGATAGCTGAAACAATAATTGGCCCGAACAAGAGCAATAACTGCAAGGAAACCAATTATTGCTCCAGCTATTTTATTAGAATTATCTTGATATTCATAAATGGCATAGCCAATAGTTTTATAGAAAGCAAAAATACTCGCAAGAATCACAACAAAAAACATACAAACCTCCTAATTTATTTCAAGAAATTAAATAACTTGAAATAATATCAACATTAACATCTACCTTGAAAAAAGAATTCTCATAGCTATTACACCAATTATAGTCTAACCAATCTTCCCAGGTTAAAAAATGATGAACTGCATATTTCCCAAATTTTACGATATCGGCTTTATAATCCTTAGCAGTTTTATATAAATAGTCTTCAATCTGATTTTTCATATATAGATTTGCATAAGACTTGATTAGCTCTAAATTTTCTTCTTGAAAGTAATTAGAATCTTGATCTGCTGACAAAATTCTGGCTTCAAGTTTAACATCACAAGAGATAAACGGAAAACCATTTATAATATCAACTCTGTTTTTGGTATTATTTTGTGTATTAATATATAAATCTATTACACGATCTGAATCAAATGGACTAGGTATAGAGATAATACATTCCTCAAGTTCATTTGTAACTATCAAATGTGAAATAGTTTCAATAGCAGTTAATTCTCCGAACAAGTCTATCATTTTTAAATACAGCAAGACCAACTACATCTATCTTTGAAGAGGCTTGACTGCTATCACCAAGATTGGCAGTGGTTTCACCGGATATAGTATCATTATTGATTGATAAATCTTGAACAGATTTATTACTCTCTGTAACAGAGCCAAGTATAGCAGAGGCTTCTCCGAAAGTATCGTCTATGCCGTTAAAAACATCTGAAAGAGTTATATTTGAAGTGTATCCTGTGTAACGACTTGAAGATGCAATAATCTCATAGTACTTAGCAGTAATACTCTCAATTTCTGATTTTGAATTAGATAAAAAATCATAAGCTGTAGAACGAGATATAATAACATTACAATCTGGTCTAACATCTATATTGTTTGTAAGAGTATATACAATTTCAGCAACTCCTGATTCCGCAATTTCTTCTGAAATAACGATTGCTTTACAGTGAGCTAAATTAAGCTTTTTGCTAACAAAACTATTTGCAAGACTTATTCCAGATTCTACAGAAGAACAATCTATAGTATCGATTACAGTATCATTAGAGTCAGATGAAGAACCACCTTCAGAAGTATTCTGTGAAGGGATAGAAATCTGAAAACTTACCCTTAACTCATCTTGATCTCCGTACATCAATGCCGAAGTGCAACGACGTAAGCTATATTATTTATATCAGGTGTTGCGTTGTATCCATTTATTGCGAATGCAATAAGAATTATGACTATCAATAAAAGACTAAGACGCTTTTTCAAGTGAATTTTCTCCTTTCTTTAGTTCCCTTTTTTTCTTGATATATCCAGTAATTAAAATAGCCGAACATATGAAAAATACAAATATTATAGACGCATACCTATAAAATGTATTTTCAAAAAAACGAATGTTAGAGATATTTGAAGGTATCATGCTAATAACAAATAAAATTGAGCAAAAGCAAAATACCATAGGCTTTTTGTGTTTTATATTTGTAATCTTTTTAAATGTATTTAATATAAAATACATAACTATTGATAGATAACTAAATATAGAGATTATCCATATTAATATAAATACGGCATCAATTCTTTGTATAAAATCTCCAAAATTTACTCTCCTAGCAAGAATATAAATTGATAGCGTATTGCTTATTTCTGTTATTGAAGGGAACAAAAAAAGCAACGCTATAACTCCCAATATTAAATAAATACCATATACGATAAGAGATACTATGGCTATCTTCTTTAAATCTTTACTTTCACCAAGCAAAGGGGGAATCAACTCTATAATGAATAAACTACTAAACGCAAAAATATTACCTAAACCTAGTATAAATGTCTCATACGCACCATATCCCAAAATAGGAAAAGCTCTTTGATAGACGAAGTCAGAACCTGATGATACAAAAATTGTAACCATTGTAATAAGGATAACGGGAAGAATGATGAGTGCAGATCTAGATATGGTTTTAAGCCCAAATATATTCAAAATCGCAGTTATTGCAATAAAAATGAGTATAACGATTCCGATATCAATATTTGGGAAATATATAAGAACTAAGCTACCTGCAAAGATTCTTATAACAAATGCAGAAATTATCAAGAGATATACAATTATCCCAATACTAAATATGTTTTTAACAGTCTTACCAGAGGTATATTCACAAATATCTATGATGTCTTGATTTGGAAAGAGCTCAAATACTTTTGTAACAGCATAAAAAATGACAAATGTAATTACAAAAATATAAATGAGATTTAATATTGTAGAGGGTCCAGTTTCAGAAAGTAAATGATTTGGCAGATTAAGTATGATATGAGATATCATAACTGTAACAACCATAGCTATTGCTTGATAAATTCCAAGTTTTGTTTTTGTCATAAAAACCTCCTATTTTTCTTCTTTCCATTTCATACTTATGCTTTCTTGTTTTTTTGGCCTTTGCGTTTTCAAAAAATCTCTTCTATTTTCTCTTTGCCATATAGGTTTCAAAAAGTAATTTATATCTTTTAGACTTGATACAGGAGAGTATGGCTCTAAATATGATACGCCAAAAGAATTTATGCTAGCAAGTATTGCTAAATGACATACTAATCCAAAAGCAATTCCTAAAAATCCAGCAAAATAGCCTAAAAAGATATATATAAATCTAAAAATACGTACATGGAAGCTGAGAGAATAATCAGGTATAGCAAACGCGGTAATACCAGTAATTGCAACTATTATAACAAGTATAGGACTTACTATATTTGCAGAAACAGAGGCTTCTCCTAAAATTAAAGCACCGGACGATACCGAATAGTTTGACCTAAAGGCCCAGGAACTCTAACTCCAGATTCTTGTATTAATTCAAGAGAAACTTCCATTATGAGTATTTCAAAGATAACCGGAAAAGGAACATTACTCCTTGAAGCTATTATTGCAAATAATAGTTCAGTAGGTATAAGCTCTTGATGAAAAGTAGTTATTGCAATGTAAAATCCAGGAAGCAGAAGAGTTAGGATCAAGGCTAAGGCTCTTATAGCTTTCAAAAAATCTGTAAATTGATACTTTATGTTTCTATCTTCTTGGGAAGTAAGAAAATCTATAAAGACAGCAGGTGCAACTAAGGCATAAGGAGTTCCATTCATCAAAATTGCAACTCGTCCCTCTAATATATAAGAAGAGACTCTGTCAGGCCTTTCAGAAGCAATAAGTTGAGGCAAACTAAAAGATGTATCCTCAATAAGTTGTTCTAATTGCCCAGAAGAGATGAGATAATCAACTCCGAGATTATTTATTCTATTTTTAACTTCTTGAACTAATTTTTTATTTGCAACATTTTTTAAATAGCATATACCAATTTTTGTTGAACTGATAGTACCAACGCTTGCATCTTCTATAACCAAATTTTCATTATTTACAATTCTTCTAAGTAGACTAGTATTTGTACGAATAGATTCAATGAAACTTTCTTGAGAACCACGTACAATCATCTCATTATCAGGAGGAGAGATACTACGTTTATCAAAACCTTTTGCATCAATTAAAAATACTGTGTTAATTGTATCTACAAAAAGGGCAGAAAGCCCAGCATTAACCTTATTAAAAACTTCTTTGAAAGTACTTTCTGTAGATACATCATTTTGAGGAACAAGTCTTTCTGAGATATAATCAGAAAGATTAAATTTTTTGACACGTTTGACAGTTACATTGCCAGTTACAGCAGTACTTACAATATTTGAATCTGCAGTTGTTGTATTTGATGTGTTTTTAAGCATGAGAGGCTCTACAACAAATTTATTTATAGATTCTGAGTTTATCATTCCATCAATGAAAAGTAAAAAGGATTTGTACTGCTTACCTCTAGCATTTATGAAAAATTCTCTTACTTTTATATCACTATTTATATCAACATTATATTTTTCTTTTACGTACTGTAAATTAACGTCAATTGAAGAATAAACATCCACATCAGTATTTTCTAAAGGCTGCAAATCTGAATTATCATCTTGATTTGAATTATCAGATGAGGATAATACAAAATTATGCTTTTCTTCTTCTTGAAATTTGATTAAATTAAATAAAATATTTGTAATTTTCATAGTATTAGGTATTATTTCATAAAATTTAATAAATATGTATTAATTTGCTATTTTTGAGATTGTTTTTTAAGATGTTATGTGATATAATCAAAAAATAATAAAAAGGAAAGAGGAATAAAATATGGAAAAAATTAGAGGATTTGAAATCGCAAAAGGATTTGAAAATCAAGGAATAAATTTACCAGTTAGAAAAACAAAATATTCAGCAGGATATGATATAGAAGCGGCAGAGGATACAGTCGTTCCATCATTCAAAAAAGGAATGAATCCAACACTTATAAAAACAGGATTAAAGGCATATATGCAAGATGATGAATATTTGAAACTATGCAATAGAAGTTCTAATCCAAAGAAAAAAGGACTTATATTGTCAAATAGTATCGGAATAATAGATAAAGATTATTATGGAAATCCTGATAATGATGGACATATAATGTTTGCTTTTTATAATGTAAAAGAAGAAGATACAATCATAAAAAAAGGAGAATGTATAGGACAAGCAATTTTTGAAAAATTTTTAATAGCAGATGGAGACTTAGCTGACCGGAGAAAGACTCGGTGGTTTTGGCTCAACTAATAAATAAAAAGTCAAGAAAGGATAAAAAATATGAATGCAATTGATATAAGAAACAAATTTTTAAATTATTTTAAAAGTAAAGGACATAGCATAATCCCAAGTGCTCCTTTAATTCCAGAAAACGATCCATCAGTATTATTTACAACAGCTGGAATGCATCCACTTGTACCATATTTACTTGGAGAAAAACATCCAGAAGG
>CANQMI010000048.1 GCA_947624905.1 uncultured Clostridia bacterium | reverse complement strand
TCACAATGGCAAATGTAATTGAAAAAGTACAAAAACCAACACTCGTTTTAGCACATAATAAGACCTTAGCAGGACAACTTTATTCGGAATTCAAAGAGTTCTTCCCAGAGAACGCAGTTGAGTATTTTGTTTCTTATTATGACTATTACCAACCAGAAAGCTATGTTGCTTCAACAGACACATATATAGAGAAAGATGCTTCTATCAATGATGAAATTGATAAACTAAGGCACTCTGCAACAGCTGCACTTTTTGAAAGAAAAGATGTAATAATAGTTGCATCAGTGTCATGTATATATGGACTTCGGAGACCCGATAGATTATGAAAATATGGCAGTTTCATTAAGACCTCGGAATGTTAAAACCAAGAGACGAGATTCTAAGAAAACTTGTAAATATGCAATACACGAGAAATGAAATGGATTTTAAAAGAGGAACATTTAGAGCAAAAGGTGATATTCTTGAAGTATATCCATCAGATCAAAATGAAAAAGCAATAAGGGTAGAATTTTGGGGAGATGAAATAGAAAAGCTCACAGAGATAAATCCGCTTACAGGAAAAACAATAGGATCAAGATCACATGTTATGATTTTCCCTAATTCTCACTATGTAACAGGAGAGGATAAAATGGAAAGAGCTCTTGTTACAATAGATCAAGAATTACAGGAGAGAATAAAATATTTTCAAGAAAACAATAAACTCATAGAGGCACAAAGAATAGAGGAAAGAACAAACTTTGATATGGAGATGCTTAGAGAAACTGGATTTTGCCAAGGCATAGAGAACTATTCAAGACACATAAGCCGGAAGAAAACCTCGGAAGTGCGCCTTTTACACTTCTTGATTATTTACCTGAAGATTTCATAATGTTTATAGATGAATCACATGCAACTATACCTCAAGTACGAGCAATGTATAATGGAGATAGGGCCAGAAAGGAAAGCCTAATACAATATGGATTTAGGTTACCTTCTGCGTTAGATAATAGGCCACTTAAATTTCAAGAGTTTGAGAACAAAATAAATAAATGTATTTTTGTTTCAGCAACTCCAGCAGAATATGAACTTGAACATTCAGATGGAAATGTAGTAGAACAAATTATAAGGCCTACTGGATTATTAGATCCAGAGATAATTGTAAAACCAGTTGAAAATCAAGTGGATGATTTGATAGAAGAAATTAGAATAAGAACAGAAAAAAATGAAAGAGTATTAGTTACAACTTTGACGAAGAAAATGGCAGAAGATTTAACAGCATATCTTGAAGGTATAGATATAAAAGTAACCTATATGCACTCAGACATAAAAGCACTTGAGAGAATGGAAATAATTAGAGACCTCAGAACTCGGTAAATATGATGTACTAGTTGGTATAAATCTTCTAAGAGAAGGACTAGATATACCAGAAGTATCTTTAGTTGCAATACTTGATGCAGATAAAGAAGGGTTCTTACGTTCAGAGAGATCATTAATACAAACAGTAGGACGTGCTGCGAGAAATACAGATGGAAAGGTTATAATGTATGCAGATGAACTAACAAATAGCATGGAAAAAGCTATATCAGAGACAAACAGAAGAAGGAGTCTACAAAAAGCATACAATGAGAAAAATGGAATAACTCCTCAAACGATTAAAAAGAGCATAAGAGATACAATAAAAGCAACTATAGTTGAAGATATCAAGAATGAACACAATATCAAGGATGATGAAGATATAAGTGAAGTAATTGAAAAATTGACTAATGAAATGATAAAATATGCTCAAGATTTAGAGTTTGAAAAAGCAGCTGAACTAAGAGATAAAATAAAAGAACTAGAGAATATAGTTTAACGTTATTTTTACAAGAGAAAATATAAAATCTATTTTAGATAATGAATTGTAATTAACTAAATAATAATTTGAATTAATCCTCCCTATTTTCATATACTAATATAAAAGGGAGGAATTATTTTGGAAAAAATTCGATATTTTGATCATGCAGCAACAACATATGTCAAGAAAGAAGTTTTAGAGGAAATGATTCCATATTTTGAATTAAATTATGGAAATCCATCTTCAATATATAAAGTTGGCAGAGAAAATAAGAGAGCAATAGAAATTTCAAGAGAAATGGTATCAAAAGAATTAGGAGCAAAACCGAAGGAGATATATTTTACAGGATGTGGTAGTGAAAGTGATAACCTAGCAATCAAGGGAGTTGCATATGCAAACAAAGCACATGGTAATCATATTATAACTACAAAAATAGAACACAATGCAGTACTAGAAACCTGTGAATCCTTAGAAGAAGATGGATTTAAAGTAACATATTTAGGGGTAGATAAAAGCGGAAAGATTTCTTTAGAAGAGCTTGAAAATGCAATTACAAAAAATACAATTTTGATTTCAATAATGACGGCAAATAATGAAATAGGTACAATACAACCAATAAAAGAAATAGGAGAAATCGCAAAAAGACATCATGTAGCATTCCATACAGATGCTGTTCAAGCGATAGGAAATCTAAGAATAGATGTAAATGAAAACAATGTTGATTTACTATCTTTATCAGCACATAAATTTTATGGACCTAAAGGCGTAGGAGCATTATACGTACGAGAAGGAATAAATTTTAAAAAGATGCAAAATGGTGGCCACCAAGAAAAAAATAAGAGGGCAGGGACAGAAAATGTTCCAGGAATTGTAGGACTACGGAAAAGCCATTAACATAGCATATAAAAATTTTGACAATTACAATGCAAAACTAAAAAATTTACGAGAATACTATATTTCAAATCTAGAGAAAAGGATAAAGAATGTAAGAATCAATGGGGATAGATTTGATAGACTTCCAGGAAATGCAAATGTATCATTTCAAGGAGTAGATGGAAGTTGCCTTCTTTTAAAACTTGATGAGGTTCGGAATCTGTGCATCAAGTGGATCTGCTTGCAATTCAGGAGAAACTGCACCATCACATGTGCTTTTAGCAATACGGAACTCCACAAGAATATATATCAGGCTCACTTAGAACTACATTTGGAGAGAAAAATACAAAAGAGGATGTAGATTTCTTATTAAATAACCTTGAAAGAGTAGTAAATGAATTGAGAAATTAATAATATAAATATTTTATAGAATGAATGGTCAAATCAATTGACTTATTTTTCTATATATGATAATCTAGTATTAAATACTAGATTAGAGAGGTTATAATAAATGAAAAATAAAATTTTATATGAGACGAAAGAGTTTCAAGATTTGAAGGAAATGATAAATTATGCTTGCAAAGAATTTTCAAAAAACACTGCATTTGTTATAAAGCATCAAGAGGGAAAAAAAGTAAGCTATCAAGATATATCTTATGAAAGACTAGGCAAAGAAATAAACGCACTTGGGACAGCATTAATAGATTTAGGATATCAAGGTAAAAGAATTGCTGTAATAGGAAAAAATAGATATGAATGGATACTTGCATACACATCTGTTATAAATGGAGTAGGAGTAATTGTTCCACTTGATAAAGGGTTACCAGAAGAAGAAATAGAAATGTCTATAAAAAAAGCAAAAGTTGAAGTAATTTTCTGTGAGGAAAATTATATAGATACAATCAATAAAATTATTGACAAAGGCGAAACTTCACTAAAAGAAGTTATTTCTATGGATGAAACAGCAGGAATAGATAATGTAAAAGATTTAATAAAAAAAGGCGAGGATCTCATAAATCATGGGGACAGAAGATATTTGGATGCCAAGATAAATGCAGAAGAGATGGCAACAATAGTTTTCACATCTGGAACAACATCATTGTCTAAAGCTGTCATGTTATCTCACAAGAATATAGTAAGCAATATAAACTCTATGACAAAAGTAGAATTACTTCTTGAGACAGACACAAATATTGCTTTCTTACCATATCATCATACATTTGGATCAACTGGGCAACTAGTATATCTATCTAAAGGAATGAGAAATGTATTTTGTGATGGACTAAGGCATATACAAGAAAATCTAAAAGAATACCATGTTACAGTATTTATTTGCGTTCCACTTTTGATAGAATCAATGTATAAAAAGATTGAAGCAGCGATAGAGAAAAAAGGCAAGACTAATGCTGTTAAATTAGGAAAAATACTTACCAAAGTTCTTTTGAAATTTGGCATAGATATAAGAAGAAAAGTATTCAAGGAAGTATTAGATGAACTTCGGAGGAGAATTAAGATTTATAGTTAGTGGTGCATCTGCACTTGATAAAAAAGTTGCACAGGGGCTAAATGATTTAGGAATACTTACGGTACAGGGATATGGACTTACAGAAACATCACCAGTGCTTGCCGCAGAAAATGCAAAAGCTATCAGATATGGATCTATAGGTTATCCTATGCCAGGAGTAGAAATTAAAATAGATAAACCAAATCAAGATGGAATAGGAGAGATAGTAGCAAAAGGACCAAATGTTATGCTTGGATACTATCAAGATGAGGAAGCAACAAAAGCAGTCTTGAAGGATGGATGGTTTTATACAGGAGACCTAGGATACATTGATCAAGATGGAATAATATATGTTGCAGGAAGACAAAAGAATGTCATTGTTTTGAAAAATGGAAAGAATATATATCCAGAAGAATTAGAAGTATTAATAAATAATCTACCTTATGTTGCTGAAAGTATGGTCTATGGAGAAGAAAAAGATAATGATTTAGTTGTATCAGTAAAAATTGTATATAACAAGGAATACGTAGAAGAAAATTATCCAAATATATCTCAAGAGGATTTAAGAAATATTGTATGGAATGATATAAAAGAAATAAACAAAAAACTCCCTAAATACAAATACATGAAAAAATTAGTTTTGACAGATGAGCCAATGATAAAAACAACAACACAAAAAGTAAAAAGACATGCAGAATTAGAAAAGATGAAATCATAAAACAATATAAATATATCTTGAAAATACTAGAGCAATCTAATATTACAAGATATATTTTTTTGTTTGTGAATTTTTTGTAAATTTTTGAAAAGTACTTGAACTGTTAAAATGTGCATAAAATCTATAAAAGTGTAGAAAATTTATCATATTTTTACAAAAAAAACTATTGCATAAATGAAAAATTATTGTTATGATATATAAAGAGAAACTGTAAATAATTTAACCTATACATTAGGAAGGAAATTAAAATGATTGAATTTAGAAATGTAAGTAAAAAATATTCAACAGGAACAGAAGCTGTAAACAATGCAAATTTTATAATTGAAAAGGGAGAATTTGCTTTTTTAGTAGGTAGCTCAGGTTCAGGAAAATCAACTTTGATAAAATTGATATTAAAAGAGGAAGAACCTACTTCAGGAAATATAATTATAAACGGAAAAGATACGACATTTTTGAAAAGAAATAGAATTCCATATCTTAGAAGAAGTATGGGAGTAGTATTTCAAGATTTTAGATTATTACCAGACAAGACAGTGTATGACAATGTAGCCTACGCAATGTACATAGTAAGAGCGACTCAAAGACATATCAGAAGACAAGTGCCAATGGTCCTATCTTTAGTTGGTTTGAGTGGAAAAGCTAAGATGTATCCAAATGAACTATCAGGAGGAGAACAACAAAGGGTAGCTTTAGCAAGAGCACTGGTTAACAACCCATCTATGTTAATTGCAGATGAACCAACTGGAAACCTAGATCCAGACACAGCTTGGGACATTATGAATTTACTTAATGAAATCAACATGAGAGGTACGACAGTAATTGTTGCAACACATGCAAAGGACATAGTAGATAAAATGAAAAAAAGAGTAATACAAATAGAGCAAGGCAATATAGTAAGAGATGATAAAAAGGGTGGTTATGACAGTGAAATATAATATTATGAGTTATTTAATAGGTGAAGGATTTAAAAATGTCTTGAAAAACAAAAAGTCGACAGTAGCTGCTTTAACAATAATGTGTATGGCAATGCTTATGTTTGGACTATTCTTCATACTAGGAGAAAATGTTAATTATGTTATGGCACAAGTCGAAGCAGAACAGGGAATGCAAGCATATATAGACATTGATGCAACAGATGAGCAAATAAAAGAAATAGAAACTAAGATTAGAGCAATTGATGGGGTAAATACAATAGAATATGTATCAAGTTTAGATGCCTATAATTCATATAAAGAAAATCTTGGAGAGTATGCAGAAGTACTTGATGGTTTAGAAGAAATATTACCTCCTTCATACATAATAACATTAACTGATTTGGATTTGAATAACAATGTACAAAATCAAATTAGTCAAATAGATCACATTACAGAGATTAACAGTAGTAATCAAACTATAAATGTACTTGGAAAGATAACTAGGGGAGTAAGAATAGTTACATTTGCAATACTTGTTATATTAGTATTAATATCTATATTTATTATAACAAATACGATAAAACTTACAGTACATTCAAGGAGAAAAGAAATTTCAATTATGAAATATGTAGGTGCTACAAATAGCTTTATTAGGTGGCCATTCATTGTAGAAGGAATCATAATAGGATTAGTATCAGCATTGATTTCAATTTTAGTTATTGGTTTATTATATAATGTAACAACTGGACAATTAATCAAGACAGAAACATTTGCAGTGCTTAATTTGAAATTATATACATTTGCAGATATGTTTAATTTATTAATAATAACATATATATTACTAGGCGCAGGAATCGGTGTAGTCGGAAGCTCAATCTCAATGAGAAAATATTTAGAGGTATAGTTTTAGGAGGAAAATCTTATGACAAAGAAAATAATTAGTGCGATAATTGCTTTAATGTTAATATCTATCTCAATCATAAGTTTCGCAACCAGTAGTGAAGGACAATTAAAAAACGAAATGCAGAATATACAAAATAGCATTAAAGAAGCAAATGAACAGATTGATGACATCAAAACAGAAGTAAGTTCTGTAATGGATGAAATACAAAAATTGAACTCAGAAATTTCACAAAAAGAAGATTCAATAGGAAATTTAAATACAGAGTTAGGAACATTAAATCAAGAAATATCAGTATTATCAGGACAACTTGATGCAGAGCAAAAAAAATATGATAATCAATATGAGACATTATGCAAGAGACTTGTTGCACAATATAAAGCAGGTTCAGTTTCATATTTAGACGTTTTGTTAAATTCAAAAAGTTTATCAAACTTTATATCAAACTATTATTTAATAGGAAAAATTGCAGAATATGACACAGAACTTTTGGAAAAAATAAAAGAACAAAAAACTATACTTGAAAAATCTAAAGGTGAACTTGAAGAAAAACAAAGTAAATTGGAAGAAAAACAAGCAGCATTAAAAGTAGAAGAAACTATTTTGTCAAATAAAAAGGCAAATAAAAATAAATATATGTCTCAATTAAATGATGAACAAAAAGAATTACAAAAACAAATAGACGAAATGGAAGAACTTTACAAACAAAAAGAGAGGGAATGGCAAGATTTAGCAAGAAAAAATGGAAATAATTCTGGCGGATATGTGTATACAGGTGGAAAATTAAGATGGCCTTGCCCAGGATATTCAAGAATTTCTTCAAGATTTGGATATAGAGGATCAGCTGCAACAGGAGGAGTTGGATCTTCAAACCATAAAGGAATAGATATGGCAGCACCTCATGGCACAGCAATACTTGCAGCAGAATCAGGAGCAGTTATATCAGTATCTAATAACTGTACACATGACTATGCAAAAACTTATAAGACAAGATGCAGTTGTGGTGGAGGATACGGAAACTATATAATGATTTCACACGGAAATGGATTAGTAACACTATATGCACATTGTTCAAGTATTTCAGTTAAAGTAGGACAAACTGTTAAAATAGGTGATCAAATTGGAGCAGTTGGAACTACTGGATATTCAACAGGAAATCACTTACATTTCGGAGTATTGTTAAATGGAAACTATGTGGATCCAGCACCATACTTGGGAATGTAAATAAAATAATTGTAATTATATGAATACTTTAAACTTAAAAATATATATATTAAATATAGAAAACCTCTTTTGAGGTTTTCTATATTTGAAAAAGTGTAGTTAAAAAAGGAAGAGGGTTATTATGAAAGAAGATATAAGACAAATGATTTATAGAACATTGATGTTAATTGTTATAGTCGCAATAATTACATTTGTAATAACAAGCATTATTAATTATGATAGTTCTGTAAAATTCATATTACCAGAAAATAATGGCGAAAGTATAGATAAACAAATAGGAGAAACAGTATCAAAAATAACTGAGATACTTGAAGAAAAATATATTGGAGAAATAAATAATCAAGACCTAGTAGAAGGCGCAATTAAAGGAGCAGTTGAAGCTTTAAATGATGAATATACTGAATATTATACTTCAAAAGAACTTGAAGAATTTGAAACATCAACTCTTGGAAGTTTTACAGGAATAGGAGTGTATCTTCAAGCAGATCCAGAAACTGATAGTATCAAGATAGTAGAACCAATAAGCGGATCACCAGCAGAAAAAGCAGGATTAAAGGCAGATGATATTATTGTTGGAGCAGATGGAACTGAATATAATGCAGACCAGATAAATGATCTTTCAGATTATATAAAAGGAGAAGCGGGAACTGAAGTAACCCTAACTATATCAAGAAATGGAAAAAAATTTGATGTAAAAGTTAAAAGAGAAGAAATAAATTTAGAATATGTAGAAAGTGGAATGCTTGAAAGTAAAATAGGATATATATCTATAACTTCATTTGATGAAGATAGTGCAGACGATTTTCTTGAAGAATATAATAAGCTATTAAAAGATGGAGCAAAATCTCTTGTAATTGATTTGAGAGATAATGGAGGAGGATTAGTAGATCAAGCTCTTGAAATAGCTGATTTATTCTGCGAAAAAGATGAAACAACTTTGATTACGATAGATAAAAATGGAAACAAAGAAATAACAAAATCTCAAACATCAAGAACAATTACAATGCCAACAATAATACTAACAAATGAAAATACAGCTAGTGCATCTGAGATACTTACAGCAGCGTTAAAAGAAAATGATAAAGCAGAAACTCTTGGTACAAAAACTTTTGGAAAAGGTGTTATACAGGAACTTATATATTTATCAAATGGAGGAGCTTTAAAAGTAACAACAGCAGAATATTATACACCAAAAGGAAATAAAATAAATGAAATAGGAATAACTCCAACATATCAAGAGACTAAGCCAGAAGATCAATTGGAAAGAGTAATAAATATATTAAAAAACAAATAAAATAATAATATGGTTTGCTATATTTCTGCATTAAATGTCAAGGTATAGCAAGCCATATCCTATGTAACAATTTGTAAAAAAATAAAAAAAATTTCAAATATGTATTGACATTTGCCATCAAATTTAGTATACTAGATTTCGCTGATATAAGAATGGGCGCATAGCTCAGCTGGGAGAGCATCTGCCTTACAAGCAGGAGGTCATAGGTTCGAGCCCTATTGCGCCCAC
>CANQMI010000047.1 GCA_947624905.1 uncultured Clostridia bacterium | reverse complement strand
TAAACAAAAAAGATGGAGAGTTGTTGAAATTCTTGAAAAAGCAGAATAATAAAAATTAATCAAAAATTGATAAAGCTATAAATTAAAAATCAAATCAAAAGCGGTTAAGCAAAATTAAAAATTAATCAAAAACGAGTAATTCGCGGATAATTAAGCGAGAAAACTGGAGGCGTACATAGGTACGTCGAGGATTTTCGAGGCGCGAATTAGACGTGAAGGACGAAGTTTTTCATTAATTTTAGAGAGGAGAAAACAAATATTATGGTCCAACAACAATCAATATTAAAAGTAGCTGATAACACTGGTGCAAAAGAGATAATGTGTATCAGATGTTTAGGTGGTTCATATAGAAGATATGCAAATATCGGAGATGTAATAGTTGCTTCTGTTAAAGATGCTACACCAGGAGGAGTTGTAAAAAAAGGTGATGTTGTAAAAGCTGTTGTAGTAAGAAGTAAAAAGGGAGTAAGACGTGCAGATGGTTCATACATCAAATTTGATGAAAACGCAGCTGTAATAATCCGTGAAGACGGAACACCAAAAGGAACTCGTATATTTGGCCCAGTAGCAAGAGAGCTTAGAGAAAAGGAGTATATGAAGATATTGTCTCTTGCTCCAGAAGTATTATAAAACGAGTGAAAAGCGGCATCTTGCGTTGTCAAGCGTCGCAAAAAATCTTTCAACATACAAAAAGTATGCTTTCAAGATTTTTTGCTAGCTTTCCTAGCAATATACCACTTTTGCCTCGTTTCACTAAATATCATTTAAAATATAAAGAGGTGAAATAGAGAAAATGAAAATAAAAAAAGGAGATACAGTTTATGTTTTATCAGGAAATGATAAAGGCAAAAAAGGAGAAGTCCTAGAAATTATACCAAAAACTGAAAAAATTATAGTTAAAGGTGTAAATATCAGAAAAAGACATGTAAAACCTAAAAAACAAGGTGAAGAAGGAGGAATAATACCAGTTGAATGTGCTATACATAGTAGCAAAGTTAATGTGGTATGTCCTAAATGCAATAAACCTACAAGAATAGGTTATATCATGGAAAAAGATGAAAAGGTACGTGTTTGTAAGAAATGCAATGCCAAATTAAAATAATAGTAGATAAGAGAGGAGGATTCAAGACACTATGGAAAAATTAAGAGAGCAATATGAAAAAGAAGTAATTCCAGCATTAATGAAAAAATTTAATTATAAATCTGTAATGCAAGTTCCAAAACTTGAAAAAATAGTTATAAACATTGGATTAGGAGACACAAGAGATAATCCAAAAGCTTTAGATAATGCTATGAACGATTTAAAAATTATAACTGGTCAACAACCAATTATAACTAAAGCAAGAAAATCAATAGCTGCATTTAAATTAAGAGAAGGTGCAAATATTGGATGCAAAGTTACATTAAGAAAAGAAAAAATGTATGAATTTGCATATAAACTATTTAATGTTGCATTACCAAGAGTAAGAGATTTTAGAGGATTATCTAAAGATTCATTTGATGGAAGAGGAAATTACTCTATGGGAATCAAAGAACAATTAATATTCCCAGAAATAGAATATGACAAAATAGATAAATTAAGAGGAATGGATATAGTATTTACAACAACTGCTAATACAGATGAAGAAGCTCGTGAATTATTAACATTAATGGGAATGCCATTCAGAAACTAATCAAAATTTAATGAAAATAATCAGTTTGATGAAAGGAGAAAATTATGGCTAAAAAGTCAATGATAATCAAACAACAAAAACCACAAAAATACAAAACAAGACAATATAACAGATGTAAAATATGTGGTAGACCACATGCGTATATAAGAAAATATGGAATTTGCCGTATATGCTTCAGAGAATTAGCGCATAATGGAGAAATTCCAGGAGTAAAAAAATCAAGTTGGTAAAAATTTGGCTTAAAAATCAGCAATCTGCGTCGTCAAGCTACATAAAAATTTTATCGACATACAAAAGTATAGTCTCAAAAATTTTTATTTGCTTGCCTAGCATCTTACTAATTTTAAAACCAAATAAAAGAAAATAAAGTTATTATAAAATTAATAATGATATAATATAAAAATCAAATCAAAAACTTTCATTTGATTTCAAGAGAGGAGGAAAAAAATGAACACCACAGATCCAATAGCAGATATGTTAACAAGAATAAGAAATGCAAATAGTAGCAAGCATAAAACAGTTGATGTACCTTCATCAAAAATGAAACTTGCTATAGCAAATATATTATTTCAAGAAGGATATATAAAATCATTTGAAGAAATCTCAAATGATGTTCAAGGAACAATAAGAATATCTCTAAAGTATGATGAAAACGGAAATAGAGTTATAGCTGGAATCAAGAGAATAAGCAAACCAGGATTAAGAGTTTATGCTTCTAAAGAAGACTTACCTAAAGTATTAAACGGTTTAGGAATCGCAATCGTATCTACATCAAAAGGTATGATGACAGATAGAGAAGCAAGAAAAGAAGGACTAGGTGGAGAAGTCTTAGCCTATGTTTGGTAATCTATAATATAGAAGTAAAAAAGAAGAGGTGAATAAAAAATGTCAAGAATAGGAAATAGTCCTATTACAATACCAGAAGGTGTTGAAGTTAATGTTCAAGGAAATCATATTACAGTAAAAGGACCAAAAGGTACTTTAGAAAAAGAGATAAATACAAATTTATCAGTTTCTGTAGAAGAAGGAAAAATAGTTGTTAAAAGACCTAACGACGAAACAACTATGAAAAGTTTACATGGATTAACAAGAACATTAATAAACAACATGGTAATAGGTGTAAAAGAAGAATTCAAGAAAGAATTAGAAATCAATGGTGTTGGTTATAGAGTTCAAAAACAAGGTAATGACTTAAATTTAACATTAGGTTATTCACACCCTGTAATATATAAAGCACCAAATCGGAATTTCATTTGATGTACCAAATCCAAACTCAATAATAGTAAAAGGTATAGATAAAGAATTAGTTGGTCAAGTAGCAGCAGAAATAAGAACAAAAAGACCACCAGAAGTATACCGTGGAAAAGGTATCAAATATATTGATGAAGTTATTAGACGTAAAGAGGGTAAAACTGGTAAGAAATAGAATTCATTTAATAAAAAGGTTGAAAATTTAGAGAAAGGAGAATATAGAAAATGGTATCAAAAACAAACAGAAAGCTTGAAAGAGAAAGAAGACATATACGTGTTCGTAATAAAATTTCTGGAACAGCTGAACGTCCAAGATTATGTGTATATAGAAGCAATACAAACTTATATGCACAAATAATTGATGATGTATCAAGAAAAACTTTAGTTCAAGCTTCTACTATGGATAAAGAAGTAAAAATAAAACATAGTAACAAAGAAGCAGCAAAAGAAGTTGGAGCTTTAATTGCTAAGAGAGCTAAAGAAAAGAAAATAGAAGAAGTAGTATTCGATAGAAGCGGATATATATATCACGGTGTTGTAAAAGAACTTGCAGAAGCAGCACGTGAAGGAGGATTAAAATTCTAAAAATAAAAAAGGAGGAAAACTCATAAATGGAAGAAAATAATACACTAGAATTAAAAGAAAAAGTTGTAGCCATTAGCAGAGTTGCAAAAGTTGTTAAAGGTGGTAGAACTTTTAGATTTAGTGCAGTAGTTGTTGTAGGTGATGAAAATGGACATATCGGTGTAGGTAACGGAAAAGCAGCCGAAGTTCCTGATAGTATCAAGAAAGCTATACAAGATGCTAAGAAAAACTTAGTAGAGGTTCCAGTAGTGGAAACAACTATACCACATGAATATGTTGGACAATTTGGAAGCGCTAAAGTTATGTTAAAACCAGCTAGCAAAGGTACAGGAGTTATCGCTGGTGGAAGCGTTAGACCAGTATTAGAGCTTGCAGGATATAAAGATATCAGAACAAAAGTTATAGGAACAAATAATCCTAGAAACGTAGTTTATGCAACAATTAATGCTTTAACAAGTATGATGACTGCAGAGAAAGCAGCACAAAAAAGAGGTAAAAAAGTAGAAGAAATATTATAGAAAGGAGTGAATATAAAATGAAACTAGGCGAATTAAAACCAGCAGTAGAAAAAAAGACTAGAACAAGAGTTGGACGTGGTGTTGGTTCAGGACTTGGAAAAACATCTGGTAGAGGACATAAAGGACAAAAAGCAAGAACAGGTGGAGGAGTAAGACGTGGTTTCGAAGGTGGTCAAACTCCATTATATAGAAGACTACCAAAGAGAGGATTTACAAATATTCACGCAAAAAATTACGTAGAAGTAACTCTAACAATGTTAAATAAATCAAACTCAGAAAAAGTAACAGCAGAAAGTTTAATGAAAGATGGAATAATTAACAAAATAAATGATGGAATAGTAATATTAGGAACAGGTAGCTTGGATAAAAAATTAGAAGTATCAGCAAAAAGATTCACAAAAACAGCAAAAGAAAAGATTGAAGCTGCCGGAGGAAAGATTGAGGTGATTTAATTGTTTCAAACAATAAAAAACGCAATAAAGACTCCAGATGTAAGAAAAAGACTATTATATACATTATTATTAATAGTAATCTTTAGATTAGGATGTTATATAACTGTACCAGGAGTAAACAGTGTGGCACTAGCAGAAGCACTTGGAGCTTCAAATGGATTAACAGGATTAATAGACTTGATATCAGGAGGAGCTTTTTCAAGATTCACAATATTTGCAATGAGCATAAGCCCATATATCACAGCTTCAATTGTTATACAATTATTAGCTATGGTAATTCCTGCACTTGAGAGACTTTCTAAAGAAGAAGGAGAGGCAGGAAGAGAAAAATTAAATAAATACACAAAAATATTAACAGTAATACTTGCTTTGATAGAATCTTTAGGAATATATCTATCATATAGATCAGCAGGAGTTTTCGTAGACCAAAGCTTCATGACAGGAGCATTAGTTGTAATATCATTAATAACAGGAACATCACTACTTATGTGGTTAGGTGATCAAATTACAAGTAAAGGTATTGGAAACGGAATATCAGTAATTATCTTCGTAGGTATTCTTTCAGGATTACCATCTGGAGTAATTACAATTTGGAATTTAATATTTAGTGCAGGAGGATTCTCAACAACAGGATTAATCACAGCACTTGGAATTATAATTGGTGCAATAATATTAGTTGCAGCAGTAGTATTTGTACAAGAAGCTGAAAGAAGAGTACCTGTACAATATGCTAAAAAAGTAGTAGGAAGAAAAATGTATGGTGGACAAAATACTCATATACCATTGAAACTTGCAATGGCAGGAGTTTTACCAATAATCTTTGCATCATCATTCCTAACATTCCCAGCTATGATTATCTCAATGTTTAATACAAACATTGCAGCTGAAACAGGATTCTGGGCAACAATCTATAAATTCTCAATTGCAACATCTTCATCAGCTGTTCCAATTGGATACACAATATTAAATGCAATAGTATATTTGGTATTAATAGTTGCATTTACATTCTTCTATACTTTTGCTACATTTAACCCAGCAGAAGTATCAAATAATATCAAGAAAAATGGTGGTTTCATTCCTGGAATAAGAGCAGGAAAACCAACAACAGATTATTTATCTTCAATAATATCGAAAATAACATGGTTTGGAGGAATTTATTTAGCAATTATAGCTATAATTCCAATGCTATTAAGATTTACAAGTATAAACATAACATTCGGTGGTACATCAATATTAATCGTAGTTGGTGTTGCACTTGAAATGGTTAACCAATTAGAATCACAACTTGTTATGCGTCATTATAAAGGCTTCTTAGAATAAATTTTAAAAATAAACGGCGTATTGCGTCGCCATGCTTCGGATAAATAATCCTCGATGACCAATAGGTCTATCTCAGATTATTTACCTCGCTTGACTAGCACTACTTGTTTCTTTTTAAAATTTAGTAAGTATTATAAAAATTATATAATTATGGGGGTATAATAATATGATAATAATAATGCTTGGAGCACCTGGTACTGGAAAGGGAACAGCTGCAAAGGTTTTAACAAAAGGATTAAACATACCTGCAGTATCAAGTGGAGATATTTTTAGAAAAGCAATAGCAGACGGAACAGAACTAGGAAAAGAAGTAGGAGAATATATTTCAAATGGAAAATTAGTTCCAGATGAATTAACAATAAAAGTTATAGAATCAAGACTAAGGGAACCAGACTTAGCAAATGGAGTAATTTTAGACGGATTCCCAAGGACAATTGATCAAGCTGAAAGATTAGAAGAATTTCTAAGTCAAGAAGGCAAAAAAATAGATTTAGTAGTAAATTTGGAAACTCCAGTAGATGAATTAATCGAAAGAGTTGTAAATAGAAGAAAATGCCCTAATTGTAAAGCAGATTTCAACATGAAATTAAATCCACCAAAAAACGGAGAAATATGTGATTTCTGCGGAACACCTTTAGAGCGTAGAGCTGATGACAATGAAGAAACAATGCGTGCAAGACTTGAAACTTATCAAGAGCAAACAGCCCCAATAGTAGATTTCTATAAAAAAAGAGGAAATCTATATACAGCAGAAGTAAGCAAGCGCTGTGGAAGAATGGCTCCAGAACTTGCTGAAGATATAATAGAAATGTTCAAGAAAAAGGCTTGAGGAAGCGTACTATGATAGAAATTAAATCTAAAAGAGAAATAGAATTAATTCAAGAAGCTTGCAGAATAGTGGCTATTGTATATCAAGAATTAGAAAAGATAATCAAACCAGGCATCACGACAGGTGAGCTAGATAGACTAGCTGAAAAGATAATTAGAGAACATGGACGGAATTCCTGCACAAAAGGGATATCCAAGTTATCAAAAAGGAGTTCCAGATTTTCCAAGTACAATATGTGCATCATTAAACGATGAAGTAATACATGGAATTCCTTCAGATAGAGTTCATCTAAAAAATGGTGATGTTATAAGTATAGATATGGTAGCTTTGAAAAATGGATATAATGGGGATGCTGCAAGAACATTTATAGTAGGTAAATCAAGTCAAGAAGCAGAAAGATTAGTAAAAATAACTCAAAAAGCATTTTTTGAGGGCATAAAATATGCAAAACCAGGGTTTAGAATAGGTGATATTTCAAATGCAATAGGTGAATTTGTTGAAAAAAATGGATTCAGCGTTGTAAAAGAATTTCAAGGACATGGCATTGGAAAAGAAATGCACGAAGATCCAGGAATACCAAATTATGGTAGACCAGGACGTGGGCCAAGAATAGAAAAAGGAATGACACTTGCAATAGAACCTATGGTAATAGCTGGAAAGCCAGATATATATGAACTTGATGATGGATGGACAATTGTAACTGAGGATCGGAAGCTTGTCAGCACATTATGAAAACACTGTTTTAATTACAGAAAATGAACCAAAAGTATTGACATTACTATAAAAATGGTGTATAATACATTAGTTAATTATTAGATAAAATAATTTAAAATAAATTATTCTTGAAAAAAATAGGAGGGAATGTAGATTGGCAAAGGAAGATGTTATAGAAGTAGAAGGAACTGTAGTAGAAACATTACCTAATACAACATTTAAAGTAGAACTAGAAAATGGACATCAAGTACTAGCTCACATTTCAGGAAAATTGAGAATGAATTATATCAAGATATTACCAGGGGATAAAGTAAAACTTGAACTTTCACCTTATGATTTAAATAGAGGAAGAATCACCTGGAGAGCTAAATAAGTTTGAAAAACTTATAACCTTAAAGAAAGGAATGAATAGAAATGAAAGTAAGACCATCAGTCAAGAAAATGTGTGAAAAATGCAAAATCATCAAGAGAAAAGGTGTTATAAGAGTAATTTGTGAAAATCCAAAACATAAACAAAGACAAGGATAATAAAATAATTTAGATATTAACACAAATTTAGGTGCGGCTGATTTTGCTAAGTTTGTGTTTATATATATTTACCAATAAAATTAAAATGGAGGTGCTTGAAAATATGGCTCGTATAGCTGGAGTTGATTTACCTAGAGAAAAGAGAGTAGAAATAGGACTAACATACATCTATGGAATAGGTGTAGCAAGTTCTAATAAAATACTTGCAGAAGCTGGAGTAAATCCAGACACTAGAGTAAAAGATTTGACAGACGAAGAAGTAAATAGTATTAGAAAAATAATCGATGGAAATTACAAAGTTGAAGGTGATTTGAGAAGAGAAATAGCTCTTAACATCAAGAGACTTACAGAAATCGGTTGCTATAGAGGAACAAGACATAGAAAAGGCTTACCAGTTAGAGGACAAAGAACAAAAACTAATGCGCGTACAAGAAAAGGTCCTAGAAAATTAGTAAGCAAAAGTAAGAAATAAGGGAGGTTAATACCAAATGGCAAATAAAAATGTAACAAGAAAAACGCCTAGAAGAAATAGAAAGAACATAGACAAAGGTTCTGCACATATTCATTCTAGCTTTAATAATACAATAGTTACAATTACAGATATGCAAGGAAGTACTATTTCTTGGGCAAGCGCAGGAGAGCTTGGTTTCAAAGGTTCAAGAAAGAGTACCCCATTCGCAGCAGGTCAAGCTGCAGAAACAGCTGCAAAAGCTGCAATGGAACATGGATTAAAAACAGTTGAAGTATTTGTAAAAGGACCAGGTTCTGGTCGTGAAGCTGCAATTAGAGCTCTTCAAACAGCTGGATTGGAAATAAGTGCAATTAAAGATGTAACACCAATACCACATAATGGTTGCAGACCACCAAAAAGAAGAAGAGTATAGAAAAAAGAGAGGTGTAAATAAGTAAATGTCAAGATATAAAGAAGAACAATGTCGTATCTGTCGTAGAGAAGGACAAAAATTATTCTTGAAAGGAACAAGATGCTATACAGATAAATGTGCAATTTCAAGAAGAAATTATGCTCCAGGAGAACATGGACAAAAGAAAGCTAAACTTTCAGAATATGGAATCCAATTAAGAGAAAAACAAAAAACTAAAGCTTTTTATGGAGTAAGAGAAAATCAATTTAGAAAATATTTTGAAATGGCAGCTAATAAAAAAGGAATAACAGGTGAAAACTTACTTCAAATACTAGAAAGTAGATTAGATAATGTTGTATATAGATTAGGATTTGGAACTTCAAGACCACAAGCAAGACTTTTGGTAAATCATGGATTATTTGAAGTTAATGGAAGAAAAGTAAGTATACCATCTTATTTAGTTAAACCAGGAGACGTAATCAAAGTTAGAGAATTGAAAAAAGATAAAACAGTAGTAAAGGAAAATCTAGAAATAAATCATTCAAGAAATATTCCAACTTGGTTAGAGAGAAATGAAAAGAATTTAAGTGGAAAAGTAGTTAGATTAGCATCAAGAGAAGATGTAGATATCCCAGTAGAAGAACACTTAATAGTAGAGTTATACTCTAAGTAATAATTAGAAGTTTAAAAATTAGAATTAGATATATAAGATTAGGTAATATCACTAATCTCTAACCTCTAATATCTATTTTAGGAGGTAAAAATGATAGAATTTGAAAAGCCAAATATTGAATGTACAAATATGGATGAACAAAATAACTATGCAA
>CANQMI010000046.1 GCA_947624905.1 uncultured Clostridia bacterium | reverse complement strand
CTATGGGCGAAAAGGAAAAACCCCCAGCTATGCTGGGGGATAATTATTAAAACGAAGACCTACCAATTTTGAGGTAGGTCTCTTAAAATAAAAAATAAAAGGGGATGTTTTTCACTATCATTACTTAGTGTACTTATAATATATCAATCAAATTTGTCCATTTTGTGAACTGCATGTGAAAGTTATGAAGATAAAATATGAAGAAAAAATTAAAATGAATTAATTTAGAAAATCTGCAATATACATTAAAGAGATTAAATGAAAAGAGGTATAAGATTGAAAAAAAGATTTAATAAAATAGATAAATTTTTAGAAATACCAGAAGAAGTAATAACCAATAAACCAAAGATAACCATACTTGGATTTCAAGAGTTGGTGATAGAAAATTATAAAAACATATTAGAATATGAGGAAGTATTTATAAAAGTGAATACACATATAGGGGCGATTAATATAAACGGTTTCAATTTAAAGCTTATACAAATGAATCAAGAGGACTTGATGATAACGGGCAAGATAGACTCTCTTGATTTTGAAGCGAATGAGTAGGTGAAGAATTTGATATTTAAAATTATAATTAATTATATATTGGGATATGTAAATATATCTGCTGAAGGATACTACATAGAAAGGTTTATAAATATTTGCATAAGCAAAGGAATACTTTTGTGGAATGTCAAGAGAGAAAAATCTACATTTATGTTTGCAAATGTAGGAAAGAACGATTTCAAGGCATTAAAAGAAATAAGCAAAAAGACAAAGTGTAGAATAAAAATAAACGAAAAAAGAGGACTTCCTTTTTTAATGAACAGATATAGAAAAAGGAAAATATTTTTTATTGTGTTTGTACTGGTCATCATTTTGATGTATGTGGCATCTAAATTTATATGGAACATTGAAATCCTTGGCACAGAGACAATAGATAGACAAGAGATGCTAAATGAGTTGGCCGAAAATGGTTTGAAAGAAGGAATGTTAAAATCGAGAATAGATGCACAGAAAATAATCAATCAAATTAGGCTTGATAGAGATGATATTGCATGGATGAATATAGATCTAAATGGAACGAATGTAATCGTAAAAGTAGTAGAAACAACAAAAAAGCCAGAAATACTTGATGAAAGTGAATATTGCAATATTGTATCAACTAAGACTGCACAGATAACAAAGATTACCGCTAAGACGGGAACGATTTTAGTTAAAATCGGAGATATTGTTACGGAAGACAGCATATTGATAGGCGGGTGGATGGAAGGAAAATATACAGGAACAAGATATGTGCATGCGTCAGGAGAAGTACAAGGAAAAGTATGGTATACAAAATCTGAAAAAATAAATTTGAAACAAATAAAACAAGTAAGGACAGGGGTTTCTAAGAAAAGATACAACATTAAATTTAATAATTTTCAAATAAATTTGTACAAAAGTATTCCAAATTTTGAAAAATATGATACAATAAATGAGGAGAAGAAAATAAGAATATTTTCAAATTTTTATCTGCCAATAAGCTTAGGGATTTCCACATATTACGAAACAGTGGATCAAGAAATAAACCTAAGTCAAGAAGAAGCAAAACAATATTTAACCGATAAATTAAAAGATGAAGTATTGGAAGAAATAGAAAACCATGATGATATACAAGACGTAAAAGTAAACACAGCTAATGACGAAAATAGTGTAGAAGTTGAAGTTATATACGAAGTACTAGAAAACATAGGTACACAAGAAAAAATTTTAAATTGAAAGGAATGATAAACTATGGAAGAAAGAGGATTAAGAGTTGCAAAAAATGATAAAGCTTTTTTCTCAAAGATATCAACAACGATAAGCAGACTACTAATACCTACTAAAATAGGAATTAATGGGATGTTAATTACAATAAAAAGAAATAGTTTGCTAAAAAACTATGAAGCATATACAAATAATACGGAAAAGGAAAAAGAAGAAGGACTTCAAAGAAAATATGAAGATACTTTTATTCTTTATCTTGAATCAATTGATAAATATGTCATGGATTCAATATATAAAAAGGTAAAAAACAGAACGGCTACTAGTTTCGAAGAAGACGCATTGTCAAGATATTATACAGTAACACATTTAAAAGAAACTCAGTATGCAGAATATAAACATAGAAAACAAAAGTATTTACTTGATCTTGATTATATATCTTTAAAAAATGATGATAAACAAAAAGTAATTTCAAGATATAATCCATTCTATGTTTCAAAAATGGATGGAATATATAAGGGAATCTTGAAAAATTATTCTATACAATTAGCAGATAAAATATCAGAAAATATAATTGATAAAGACAGCATATATAATAGCATATTTGATACTTTAGAAGACTATGTATCAAATATATTACCTATCAAAATAGAACTTGACGGAAAAGAAAAATATCAAGACATACTTGAGGAATATGATAAATTTACTCGGTTTCTTATCAGGTAAATTAGATACGAAAGAGCAAATTGAAAAGAGAATGTTGCTGCTTTCAATGAGTAGAAAACTATTTACTCATAGTGTCCCACTTTCTGTAGCAGAAGGTGCATATGAAAAACTAATCAAGGAAACAAGACATTTAATAATAAGTTCTAAGGTAGACAAGAAGAAAGAAATGGCATATCAATTATTAATTGATTTGATTCAAGACTATAATGTTAAAGTATTATCTACAAAAATCTATTGGGAAAAACAAGATGAAAAAGAAAACTACAAGAAGTTCTGGGATAAGTATAACAGCATTGATAAAACTACAGAAGATGGAAGAAAACAAAAAGAAATATTATTTCTACAAGAAGAATTAAAAGGTCTAGAAAATAATTTACAGAATAAACATATTATTAGATTCTACAAGGACAAGCTCCTTGAATACAAAGCAATTAGAAGATTAAAAAATTCATATAGTAAGGGGAAAAAGTATATAAAAGTATGAGAGATTTAGCTGAAATTACATTTATAAATATAAAAGAAGATAAAAAATATCAAGAAATCATAAATAAAGTATATGAAATGTGTTTCCGTGAGGAAGATTTATATGATTATGAAATATATATAAGTGTAATGGTTACAGACGAGGAGAATATAAGGCAAATAAATAAAAAATACAGAAATATTGATCAAGCAACAGATGTCCTATCTTTTCCAATGTTCGAGAAAGATGAAATAGCTGAGGCAAAAAAAAGAAAAGAGGCACTTGGAGATATAGTTGTATGTTTACCAATAGTACAAAAACAGGCTGAAGAATACGGACATAGTATTGAGAGAGAATTTTCATATATGCTAGTACATGGATTTTATCACCTAATGGGATATGATCATATACAAGAAGGAGATAAGGCAAAAATGAGAGAGAAAGAGGAAAAAATCCTAAACAAATTAGGATTAAAACTTGATATATAATAAAAAAGGGGATATGAAACTATGAAAATTAGAGTATTAATAGCACTGTTAGTTATAGCTGTTGTTATGTTAGGCTCACTTATGATTATCAAGGCATTCACAAGAACAACTCAAATAATTGCACAAGGAACACAAAATGAAGGACAGATTTTAAATAACCCTACAGCTGAGCCAGAAAAACCAAAAAGCAAATATGATGGAAATGAAAGAACTATTGCAGTATCTATAGACAATGTAGGTGATGCAATACCACAAACGAGTTTAAATAAAGCAATGCTAGTATATGAAATGTATGTGGAAGGTGGACTTACAAGATTCTTAGCAGTATATAAAAATGAAGATATAGATACAATAGGACCAGTAAGAAGTGCCAGACCATGCTTTGTAGATTATGCCCTTGAAAACGATAGTATATTTATACACTATGGAGGAAGCCAAAGAGCTAAAGACGACATCAAGAAACTTTCTATTCAAGATGTAGATGGACTTGTATCAAAAGCATTTTGGAGAACTAAGGAAAAGAAAGCTCCTCACAATGCTTTGATTAGCACGAAAAATATATGGGAAGAAGCGGATAAAAAGAACTATAGAAAAGTTACATCAGAAAGAAATGTATTAAACTATAGTGTAGATGAAATAAATCTTCAAGAAGAAACAGCAATAACTGCAAACACAGTAAATATCCCTTATAAAACATCAAAAGTGAAATTTGTCTATAATCAAGAATCAAAATTATATGAAAGATATGTCGGAGATGCTTTAAGAAAAGATTGGCTAACAAAAGAGACCTTGACTGCAAAGAATATAATAATAACTTATGCAGACAATTATACAACATCTGAGGATAATAGTGGAAGACAAGAGATTGAAAACATAGGAAACTTAGATGGATACTATATCACAAATGGAAAAGCCATTAAAATTAAATGTGTAAAAACAACAAGAATTGGAAAAACAGTATATCAAGATTTAAATGGAAACGAAATAAGTGTAAATGATGGAAATACATATATTCAAATAGTTCCACCAACTATGAATGTTACAATGCAATAAAAGTCAAGCTACATTGATTAGGAAGGATTGAAAAAATGCAAGATTTCAAGTCAGGGTTTGTTGCAATTTTAGGCAGGACAAATGTGCGGAAAATCTACACTTTTAAACGCACTAATTGGAGAAAAGATAGCGATTATAGCAAATAAACCACAAACAACGAGAACACAAATAAAAGGAATAGTAAATAGAGAAAAATCGCAAATAATATTTTTAGATACTCCAGGAATTCACAAACCAAAAACAAAGTTAAGTAATATAATGGTACAAACAGCATTTAATTCTGCAAAAGATGTAGATTTAATTTTATTCGTTATAGATGGAACAAGCAAAAATATAGGCCCAGGAGATAGATTAATACTTGATAAAATAAAAGGAACTAATAAAAAAACAATTTTAATAATAAATAAAATAGATTTGATAAAAAAAGAAGAAATTTTAAATTTAATAAATATATACTCAAAAGAATATGACTTCCAAGCTGTACTCCCAATATCAGCAAATAATTTAAATAATAGAGATATAGTTTTAGATGAAATTGAGAAAAATTTAGATTATGGACCAAAATACTATGACGAAGAGACATATACAGACCAAACAATAAAAATGATAGTAGAAGAAACTATAAGAGAAAAAACTTTAAAACTCTTGAATGATGAAGTACCACATGGGATTTATGTAGAAGTAGAAAAAATCAAAAAATCAAAAACAATGGAAAATAAACCAATATTCAACATAGAAGCAACTATTTACTGCCAAAGAGAATCGCACAAAGGCATAATTATAGGAAAAAATGGAAGTAAATTGAAACAAATTGGAACTTATTCAAGAGAAGATTTAGAAAAAATTTTAAACGAAAAAGTGAACCTTAAAACTTGGGTAAAAGTTAATCAAGATTGGCAAGACAAAGATTCTATTATCAAAAAATTTAAAATCGATAATTAAACAAGGAGTATAAATAAACAAAAAATAAGCAGAATATTTAAAAGATACAATAGACAAAATGGAGATGAAAGCTTATGATAAGTAAAATGGCGTGGAACACCTTCAAAAAAACAGGAGATATAAATACTTTTTTGGAATTTATTGAAACAAAAAATATAGAAGAAAATATGATAGAGGAACAAAATGGGAACAGTAAAAACAAAAGCTATTATTTTGAGAGAAAGTAATATGGGTGATTTCGATAAAATGTTGACAATGCTAACTACTGACTTCCGGAAAGATATCTTGTTCTGCAAAAGGATCAAGAAGGACAAACAGTAGATTACTTGCTGGAAGTCAAGCATTGTGTTTTGGAGAATACGTTTTATACCGTGGACAAGGCGGATCATACCACATGAATTCTTGTGAACCCATTGAAGTTTTCTATAATGTAAGGACAGACCTAGATAAGCTACAATATGTAGCTCATATATTAAAAATAGTAGAAGATATAACAAATGAAAATGATACATCATACAACATACTACAATTATTATTAAATACAATTTATACAATTTCAGAAACAGAAATGAATAAGGATTTAGTAACTGCAATCTTTAAATTAAGATTGATGTCCATAATAGGTTTTACACCAAATGTCACAGAATGTGTGAATTGCAAAACAAAAGAAGATTTAAATTATTTTAGCATCAAGGATAGCGGATTAAAGTGCAAGATATGTGCAAAACAAGATAAAAGTGTAATAAGCATATCAGATGCTACACTTTATGCAATCAAGTACATAATAATGTCCCCAGCTAAAAAATTATTTTCATTTAACGTTTCTGAAAGTTCTATAGAAGAATTAAAATTAATTTCTAAAGTTTATATGGAAGAAAAACTTGAAAAATCATATAAGTTTGAGAAAATAGTTTATACAAATTAAAATAATAAAATTTTCTAAAAAACATGTAGTAATTTGCTAGATGTTTTTTGGAAAATTTTTTTTTAATTCTAAAATTGGAAAAGCCCACATATAATCTAGTGAAACAAGCCTAAAATAATTTGTACTTTTTTTGACGAAATGCTATATTCCCTAGTATGAGAGGGATTAAAAAAACATAGAAAAATTTGACATTTTATCAAGATAATAGTATAATTTATATTATCGAATCAAGGAGGTTTAAAATCTTATGATAAAAAGCGAACAAGCCTCACTGTCCGTAGTGAGAATAGCAACAATTACGATTATTACGATCTTCATTTTAACCGTAAGCGTATTTGCAGCAAAGGCAGAAGTAAGAAATGTAAAAATTGTTCTTTCAGACAATTGTGAAATAGAAGTATTAACAACAAAAACAAAGATTTCAGATATACTTGATGAAAATCACATAGTTATTTTACCAGAAGAAAATGTATTTCCAAATTTAGATGCAGAGATTGCAGATAATTCTAAAATAATAATAACAGGTTTAACACAAGATGCAGCAAACGTTATGGCACTTGCAGAAGAGAGCGAAGGCATCTCATTAGATAAATTGTTAAGCTCATATAATACAATAGTTGAAAAAATAGTTGTCAAGGAAGAAGAAATACCTTATGAAACAATAACAAAAGATTCTTCAAATTCTAGTTCAGGAGATGCAACTAAGGTATTACAAAAAGGAAAAACGGGAATCAAAAAAGTAACATATAAGGTAAAATATCAAAATGACATAGAAATAGAAAGAGTTGTTTTAAAAGAAGAAATAGTTAAAAAAGCAGTTAATAAAATAGTAACAAAGACATCAAATAGAAATTTATCAGCATCAGAAAGACAAAGTGGATCAGCTCCTGTTATAAATACAAATTCAAGTAGTTTAGCTAAAAAAGTAGAGGGAATTACTCCAAAAGTTACAACGTTAAATACTTCTGCATATACAGCTTCAACTTGTGGAAAGAGCCCATCTTCTTCAGGATATGGAATAACAGCAAGTGGAGTAAGAGCTTCAGCATGGTATACAGTTGCTGCAGGAAAAGCTTATAAATTTGGAACCATAATATACATACCATATTTTGCAGATAAACCAAATAAAGGATGGTTTGTAGTACAAGATAGAGGTGGAGCAATCAAAAATAATAAGCTTGATGTTTATATGAATACTTATAATGAATGTGTAAGTTTTGGAAGAAGAAATCTTGAATGTTATATATATGAAGTATAAATTTAAAGAGCAAGAATTTATCTTGCTCTTTAAAAAATAATTGATAAATGAAAGGAAATTCAGATGAAATTAATATCATGGAATGTAAATGGATTAAGAGCAGTATTAAAAAAAGGATTTCAGGACTTTTTTCAAGAAATAGATGCAGATATATTTTGTTTGCAAGAAACAAAATGCAGTGAAGGACAAGCAAATCTTGATTTTGCAAATAATTATTACACATATTTAAATTATGCTCAAAAAAAAGGATATTCAGGAACAGCTATATTTACGAAGATAGAGCCTTTGAATGTATATTATGGAATAGGAAAAGAAGAACATGATCAAGAAGGTAGAGTCATAACACTGGAATTTGCAAAATTTTATTTAGTAAATTGTTATACACCAAACTCAAGAAGAGAATTAGAGAGATTGGACTATAGAATGATATGGGAAGATGAATTTAGAAATTACCTATTGGAATTAAACAAAAAGAAACCGGTAATTCTTTGTGGCGATTTGAATGTAGCACATAATGAAATAGATTTAAAAAATCCAAAAACAAACAGAGGCAATGCTGGATTTACAGACCAAGAGAGACAAAAGATGACTGAACTTTTAGACTCTGGATTTACAGATACTTTTAGATATTTATATCCAGAAAAGACTGATAGCTACACATGGTGGTCTTATTTTGCTTCTTCAAGAGAAAAGAATATAGGGTGGAGAATAGATTATTTTATAGTATCAAAAAATATAGAAAATACTATACAAGAAGCTTATATATATGATAAAATACTTGGTAGTGATCATTGCCCTGTTGGGATAGATATCAAGATATAGAAGGAGTGAACTATAATGCCAAAAGAAACAAAGGAATGGAAAAGATGGATTTTCTGGTTTACATTGGTTATTGCAGCAATAGGAATATATAAATTACTTGATAATTTTGGAGATATAACGGAATGGATCAGGAATTTCACACATATTCTTATGCCATTTATAATAGCAGTGATACTTGCGTATTTATTTTACATACCTTGCAAAAAAATAGAAGGAATGTTGAAAAAGTCAAAAGTAAAATTTATAAGTAAAAGGTCAAGATGGATATCAATATTTATAGTATACTTGATTGTTTTGTTTGTAATAGTAGGAATAATAAAATTTGTAGTACCTTCAATATATGAGAGTATTGTAGAACTTGTAAATTCATTACCAGATTACTATAATTCAGCGATAGAGAGCTTAGAAAAACTACCAGAGGATTCATTATTCAATAAAGCAAACTTGAAGTCTATAGTAGAAGGTTTAAGCAAAATAGATTTACAAAAATATCTTAGCATAGAAGCATTAACAGAATATGCAAAGGGTATATTAGGCTTTGCAACAACTATTTTTGATATTTTTGTAACAGTGATAGTATCAATGTATTTACTTGCTGAAAGAACAGAAATAGTAGCCTTTGCAAAAAGATTGTGCGGAGCAATGTTCAAGAAAAATACATATAATTTAATCGGAAAATATTTTAGAAAGTCAAATGAAATTTTCTTTAGATTTATATCAAGCCAATTATTGGATGGAATTATTGTTGGAATATTAACATCAATAGCAATGTCGATACTTGGAGTTAAATATGCAGTATTACTAGGATTTATGATAGGATTATTTAATTTAATACCTTACTTAGGAGCAATCGTTGCAGTGATAATTGCAATATTAATCACTATATTTACAGGAGGCATAGGACAAGCTATCTGGCTTGCAATAATAGTTACAATATTACAACAAATTGATTCAAACATAATAAATCCAAAGATAACTGGTACATCATTGAAGATTAGCCCAATTTTAATAATATTCTCTGTAACAACAATTGGATCATATTTTGGAATTATTGGAATGTTCCTTGCTGTTCCAATAGTTGCGATAATTAAACTCATTATTTTGGATTATATAACATTAAAAGAAGAGCTAAAAGATGTAAATTAGAGATTAAATGAAATTGTTACTATTCACAGCCTAATTTAAAATGTTACGATAATATTAAATTTACATTACAAATTAATAACTTCTGTTGACCAAAGTAGAAAAATGTTTTAGAATAAAATTATGATATAGCAAATGATAGTAGAAATTTGGAGGAACGAAAGATGAGAAACGCTAGAACGCTAGAGGCTCTACACACACACACACA
>CANQMI010000045.1 GCA_947624905.1 uncultured Clostridia bacterium | reverse complement strand
TGTTCTTGAAGGTATTGAAATATCAATAATATTACAAATATTATAAATATTCATAATATTAAAGGTTATAGTCCATGTGGAAGTGGGAAGAAATACAAGAACTGTTGTGGAAAAAACGAATAATAGATATAATAATATTGGTAGGTTATACCACATAAGATAAAATATAAGGAGAGAGTAATATGTTTTTTTCAGATAAAAGATTTTTATATTTAATTTTAGCAGTAATAGTTTTAGTGAATTTAATGGGAATGTCGCAACTTCAATGGTTAGTATTACTATTTACAATACCAGGAGTTTTGATTGCAATAACATTTCATGAATTTGCACATGCTTATGCAGCAACAAAACTTGGAGACGATACACCAATGTTGCAAAATAGATTAAATTTAAATCCTTTATCACATATAGATCCAATAGGATTTGCTTTACTACTATTTGTAGGGTTTGGATGGGGAAAACCAGTAGAAATAAATCCAAGAAATTTTGATAATAAATATTCACAAACAGGAGGAGAAGCAATCGTTGCTGCAGCAGGACCAATAATGAATTTTATTATTGCAATTATATTTACGGTAATATATTGTGCATTATTTAAATTTGCAAATGGATTTCTTCAAACAGATATGGGAGGTATAATTGTATCAATAGTACAATATACAATCGTCGTTAATTTAGGACTTGGAGTATTTAATTTAATTCCACTTCCACCATTAGACGGTTCAAAAATATTAATTAATTTCTTATCATATAATGCAAAACAATGGGTATATGAACATGAACATATATTTTATATAGTTTTCTTGATTATATGGTTATTTGGATTTGCAGGATATATAATTTCACCTGTACTTGACTTTTTATATAGTGGATTAGTGCATATTGGAGCAGCAATTTTTGGGCTATTATAGATATTTGGAAAAATCGAAATAGTAGTATAAAATTATAAATTGAATAAAGTGGAAGGAAAGAAATGAAAGATATAACAATTCTAGGAATTGAAACAAGTTGTGATGAAACCTCTGCCTCTATTGTAAAAAATGGACGAGAGGTTCTTTCTAATGTTATAAATTCTCAAATCAAGATACATGAAAAGTTTGGCGGTGTTGTCCCTGAAATAGCATCAAGAAAGCATATAGAAGCGATATCTACTGTAACAGAAGAAGCATTAAAGAAAGCTAATATGGATTTTTCTGATATAGATGTAATCGCTTGTACATATGGACCAGGTTTAGTTGGAGCTTTACTTGTTGGCGTAGGATATGCAAAAGCTTTAAGCTATGCTTTAAATAAGCCACTAGTAGGAGTAAACCATATAGAGGGACATATTGCAGCAAACTACATAACATTTAAAGAATTGGAGCCTGAATTTTTGTGCTTGGTAATTTCAGGAGGACATACACATTTAATTAAAATAGAGGATTATACCAAATTTAAAATACTCGGAAAGACTAAAGATGATGCAATTGGAGAAGCATTTGACAAAGTCGCAAGAGTAATGGAACTTTCATATCCAGGAGGACCAAAAGTAGACAAGCTTGCCAAATCTGGTGAGCCAAATATAGAACTACCTAAAACTCATTTAGATGGATTAGATTTTAGTTTTAGTGGAATAAAAACAGCTGTAATTAATTTAAATCACAATAAAAAGAATATAAAAAAGGAAGACCTTTGTGCTAGCTTTGAAAAGACTGTTACAGACATGCTTATTCAAAATACTGAAAAGGCATTAAAAATGGAAAATTTCAAAAAATTAGCTTTAGCAGGAGGAGTTTCAGCAAATTCATATATTAGAGAAAGATTTTTAGAGCTCGGGAAAAAACTTGATGTTGAAATATATTTCCCAGAGATATCACTATGCACAGATAATGCAGCTATGATTGCTTCAAGTGCATATTATAATTATTTAGCCGGAAATTTATCAGATTTATCACTTAATGCAGTACCTAATTTAAAAATATCTTGAAAGGAATAAAAATATGGCAATATACGCAATAGGAGACTTACATTTATCTTTTGAAACTGAAAAACCAATGGATATATTTGGAAATAACTGGAAAGAACATGAGAGCAAAATAAAGGCAGACTGGGAAAAGAAAGTAAAACAAGAGGATTTAGTATTACTTCCAGGAGATTTTTCATGGGCAATGAATTTAAAAGATACATATCAAGATTTTTGTTATTTGAATGAATTGCCAGGTAAAAAAATATTACTCAAGGGAAATCATGATTATTGGTGGAATAGTCTGAAAAAACTTGATGAATATGTCAAGGAAAATAAATTTAATGATATATATTTTTTGCATAATAATTCTTATGAATTTCAAGAAAAAATAATTGCTGGTACAAGGGGCTGGAACTTAGTTATATTAAATCAAGAGGATAAAACAATAATTAATCGAGAGCTTATAAGGCTAGAGCTTTCTTTGCAAGATGGAATTAAAAAATATGGAAACAATCAAGAGATAATAGTTTGCATGCACTATCCACCAACAAACAAGGAACTACTTGAGAATTCTGAATTTATCAAGATAATGCAGAAATACAATGTTAAAAAATGTATATATGGGCATTTACATGGAGAGGCCTTATCAGATGCAATAGAAGGAAATATAGGAGGAATTGACATTAAACTTGTAAGTGCAGATTATTTAAATTTTAAATTGGAAAAAATTTAGGAAGGGGATTCATACTATAAAAGGAAAAATTATTAAAAATATTTCAAATAAATATATAGTAAACTCTAATCGGAACCGAGTACGAGTGTACTTTGAGAGGAAAACTAAAATTGTTAGAACTAAAACCTACAGTTGGTGATGATGTGGAGTTTGATGAGAAAGAGGCAGTTATAAATTCTGTCCTTGATAGAATTTCATATATGAAAAGGCCAAAAGTTTCTAATATCTCTCAAATAATATTTGTAGTCTCACCTAAAATGCCAAATCCAAATTTTCTTGTACTTGATAAAGAGTTGATATATGCAGAATTCCTAAAAATTAAGCCAATAATAGTTATAAATAAAATAGATTTGGATGAAAAAGTAGCAGATGAAATCTGCAGTTTATACAAATCTATTGGTTATCAAGTATTAAAAACAAATTGTATGTTAGGACAAGGAATAGATGAACTTGAAAAAATTTTGAAAAATAACACAAGTGCTTTTGCACGGACAGTCTGGCGTTCGGAAAATCTTCTCTTATAAATAAAATTTTTGGAAAAGATATGACAAAAATAGGTGATATAAGTAAAAAGAATAAGATGGGAAAAAATACTACAACAGATGTAACATTGTATGAGATAGAAAATAATACATATCTACTTGACACACCAGGATTTCAGAGCATAGATATTTATGAGATACCATCAAAGGATTTAGCAAATCTATTTCTAGAGTTTAGAGAGCATATCAAGAATTGTGAGTTTGTATCTTGCTTGCATCTTCAAGAGAAAAATTGTGGAGTAATAAATGCTGTAAATCAGAACAAAATATCAAAACAACGATATGAAAATTTTGTAAAAATATACAATGATTTAAAAAATGAGGAGGAACATAAATGGTAGAGATATCAACTTCAGTATTAAATGTAGAAAAACAAGATGCTATGAGAATTTTTTATGGATTAGAGGTTGCACACACGGATTATTTCCATATAGATGTAATGGATCGGTAAATTTGTACCAAAAGATACAGTTCAGCTTATGAAAGAATACTCAAATTCAATCAAACAGATGTCAAATATTCCACTTGACATACATCTCATGGTAGAAAATGTAAAAGAATTTATAGATGATTATATGGGGTTAGAACCAAATGTAATTACATTTCATATAGAGAGTTTGTCTTCAAAAGATGAAATTATGCAGCTTATAAAATATTTGAAACAAAATAACATCAAGGTGGGATTAGCATTAAAGCCAAATACTAAAATTCAAGATGTATATGAATTTTTGCCATATATACATATGTGCTTGATAATGACAGTAGAGCCAGGACTTGGAGGACAAAAATTGATACCAGAAACTTTGGAAAAAGTAAAAACTTTAAAAGAGTATCTTGATAAAAATAATATCGATATAGATATAGAAGTCGATGGAGGAATAAATGCAGAGACAATAGAGAAAGTAAAAGATGCGGGCGCAAACATCTTTGTTATAGGCACAGCAATAGTAAATGAGGAAAACATAGAGAAGGCAGTTCAAGACTTTAGAAAATAGAGGAGATATAGGTTTGGAGGAATTAACTGGAGAAATAAGATCAATTATATATTACAATGAAATAAACTCATATACAATTGCACGAATAATAGTTGATGAAAATGAAATAACAATTGTTGGATATTTACCTTTTGTAAATGTAGGTGATAACCTTACAGTTTGTGGTGAATATGTTGTACATAAAGAGTACGGAAAACAATTTAAAGTAGAAACATTTAAAAAGAATATTCCAGATACACCAGTAGCCCTAGAAAGGTATCTAGCTAATGGTAATATAAAATGGGTAGGACCTAAGACAGCAGAAAAAATTATAGCAAAATTTGGACTAGAAACTATACATGTTTTAGAAAAAACACCAGAAAAATTAACTATAATAAAAGGTATAACATTAGAAAAAGCTATGGAGATTTCTTCAAGTTTCATAGAGAATGAAGAACTTTGGAAGATAGTAAGTTTTTTAGAAGAGATAGGAATAAGTGCAAGCTATGCAAAGAGAGTTTATGAGTTATATGGTACGAATGCAATAGATGAAATCAAAGCAGATCCATATAGACTAATAGATGTTGTAAGAGGAATTAATTTCAAAACTATAGATGAAGCGGCTTTAAAAATAGGAGTAAATAGTGATGACGAACAAAGGATAATATATGGGATAAAATATGCACTCCTTCTTGCAACATATAATGGTCATACTTGTGTAATCAAGAATAATTTGATTGATTATGTATCATCACTTCTTCAAATATCAGAAAGCACAATTAAAGATTTTATAAATCAGATGAAGGTCAAGGAGATAGTTGTCATAGAGGAAAGAGATGAGGAAGAGTGGGTTTATCTTGAAGAATATTATCAGGCAGAACAGTTTATTGCGGGAAAACTTATTATTTTGGATAATGTAGCAAATAGAAAGAGAATAGATAATATAGCAGAAAAACTTGAAAAAGTAGAAAAAAATAATGGAATAGAGTTATCAGATAAGCAGAGAGAAGCGATATATGCTGTGAATGATAACAACGTATGTGTTATAACAGGAGGACCTGGAACAGGAAAAACTACAATCATTAAAAATATAATAGATCTCTATAAAAATGAAGGAAAAAAAGTTGTGCTATGTGCACCAACAGGACGAGCTGCTAAGAGAATGACAGAAACAACAGGACAAGATGCAAAAACACTCCATAGACTTCTTCAAATATCAAAAATAGATGATGCAAAATATATAAATGAAGAATTAGATATACAGCCAATAGATGCTGATGTGGTTATAGTAGATGAAACATCAATGATAGATTTAGCATTAATGAAATATTTACTCATGGGAATATACCAAGGAACAAAATTGGTGCTTTCTGGAGATGTAGATCAACTACCTTCAGTAGGGCCTGGAAGCATACTAAAAGATATAATCGCTTCCAAGAAGATAAATGTAATAGTACTTGACAAAATATTTAGACAAGCTGCAAAAAGCAAAATAGTGCTTAATGCACATAGAGTAAATGCGGGAAAATATTTTGTAGAAGATCAAGATGAAAAATTAGAGAAAGATTTCTTCTTCGTACAAGAAAATAATCAAGAAAGAATATTAAATTTTGTACTTTCTCTATATCAAGATGGACTTGAAAAATTTGAAAATTATGATGAATTCAAGAGCGTACAAATAATAACTCCTAGCAAAAAAGGTGATGTAGGTACAAGAGAACTGAATAAAAGAATTCAAGAATTAGTAAATCCAGCAAATGCAAAAAAACAAGAAAAATCTGTAGGAGCATTGGTATATAGAGAAGGAGATTCTGTTATGCAGATTAAAAACAACTACGATATTGCATGGGAACAAAATGGAGAAATAAGTTCTGGAATTTTTAATGGAGAGATGGGCACTATAACTAAGATAAGCAATATTTCAGAGACTGTAGAAGTAAATTATGATGGGAAAATTGCAACATATCAATTTTCAGAACTTGAACAGATAGAACATTCTTATGCAATTACTGTTCACAAATCACAAGGAAGCGAATTTGATGTAGTTATACTTCCTATTGTAAGATTATCACCTATGCTACTTACAAGGAATTTACTATACACAGCAATAACAAGAGCAAAGAAGTTATTAATAGTTATTGGAAATCAAGATGTGGTACAATTCATGATAAATAATACAGATGCTAAAATCAGAAATACGGGGTTAAAATATAAGCTTGAGGTGATGTAAGATAAATATCTTAGACATACTTTACCCAAATGTCTGTGGATTTTGTGGTAAAATTGACGAAAATTCATTGTGTAAAGATTGCAGAGAGAAAATAAATAAAAGTTTATCATTCAAAATAGAAGAAGCAAATGAAAAATTTTTTGATAAGCAAATGTATTTGGCACGATATCAAGGGAATTTTAGAAAAGAAATTTTAGAATATAAATTCTTTGATAAACCATATATGTATAAAACATTTGCTGAAATTATATTAAATAATGAAAAAATTTATCAAATTTTAAAATCTTATGATATAATAATATCTGTTCCAATACATAAAAAAAGAAAAAATTCAAGAGGATATAATCAAAGTGAACTTATAGCAAAAGAATTGGCAAAAAATGTCAAGGGATTAGAATATAAAAGAGTCTTGAAGAAGACAAAAAATAATACAGAACAAAGTTCATTAAATAAGAAAGAACGTATAAATAATGTCAAAAATGTATATGAAATACAAAATCAAGGGATAATACTGAATAAAAAAGTTATTTTATTTGATGATATTTATACAACAGGGAATACGACAAATGAGTGCAGTCGTATATTAAAATTAAATGGAGCAAAAGAAATACTAGTGTTTAGTTTAGCCAGATAAAGTAGATTGGAGGAATAGATGGAAGAGTTAGTCGAAAGTATATTAGATTATGTAAGAGCTGATTATACAGATTATGCTGTTATGATAAATCGGTGAATGGGGAAGCGGAAAGACATATTTTTGGAATAATAAAGTAAGAAATAAAATTGAGTCTATGAATCTAAATCGGAAAATCTTTTACAACCATATATATGTCTTTATATCGGAATATCAAATCTTGAAGAAATTAGCAAAAAAATATTTATTGAAACTACTCAGTTGATGGATAAAAATTTGAAGAAATTTATGAATGCTAATGGTGTAACTAAAATACCTGAGTATGCAAAAACGGGAATTGATATGGCCAATCTTTTCGGTGTTACACAAAATGGAGACAGAGTTAATTATTCAGATTTCTTCTCAACTGATGATAAAGTGTTATGTTTCGACGACTTAGAGAGAGCAAATGTAGATGTTATAGATATTCTAGGATATATCAATAACTTCGTAGAACATGATCACATAAAAACAATAATTATTTGTAATGAAAAAGAATTATCTACAAAACTCAAGAGTACAAACTTAGAGATGAAAACATTTATTGCAACATATATACTTGATAAGGAAAATGAACTAACGGAAATAGCAGATAAACCGATGGTAGAAAAAATACAAGATAAGATAGAGTATGTATTTGATAAGGCTAACGACTATGAAAGAATAAAAGAAAAACTTATAGGTGAAACATTTGAATATCAACCAAAATTCGACTATATAATTAACGGACTTTTAATGAGATATGAAAGTAACGAAGACTTGATAAGATTTCTAAGAGAATCAACAGGATTAATAATAACAACATTTAATAAGAGCGGAACTAGAAACCTAAGAATCTTGAAGCATGCTTTAAATGATTTCAAAAAAATATTTGAAATGGTTAATAAGAATTATCCGAATACTAACCACAGAGTTTTACAGACAATGCTTATATTTACAATAGCAGTTTCTTTTGAAATAAAAGCAGGAAAAATTACAAAGGATAAATTTGTAAACATTGCAAACAATGAAGAATATAAGGCAATACTTGTTTCTTCAAGAGTTTTAATGGATAATAGACAATTCTATATAAAAGAATTTGATAACACATATTACTATAATTTTAAATCAGAATATAGATTCTTTAAATTTATTGAAATTTACGTAAGAACAAGAATATTCGACATGAAGACATTCAAAAAAGATATGGAAATGATAATAAGTACAGTTGATACATCAAATTTACCAGGATATAGAAGACTATTAACAGAAGAATATTGGAAAATAGATGATGATGATTTTGACAAGGTAATAGATGAGGTTATAGAAGATGTCAAGGCTGGAAAAACGACACTTATTGAAAATGTAAAATTATTTATATATTTTGACTATTTCATAAGAAAAGGCTTGATAAAGTATGATATGAAAACCATCAAGAATATATTTATAAACGGAATGAATATATCTTCTCTTGTATCAAAATATTGTGATAATGTAGAAGAAGAGCTAGATACAATTGGAATAGCTGAACCATCAGCTGATATAGAAGATATGCTTAAACATTTTCATACTCTAAATTCTAAACTTAAAGATAGAATGTATATAGAAAAAGCTGATTCTATTTTCAAATGTATTCCAATGAAGATGGAAGAATTTTATGAGAGATTTGATCAA
Source organism: uncultured Clostridia bacterium (assembly GCA_947624905.1). GTDB lineage: Bacteria > Bacillota > Clostridia > TANB77 > CAG-508 > JAAWPK01. Next base: position 1,033 of record CANQMI010000045.1, on the reverse strand, counting down.
GAATGTATGAATATACCAATATTCAAATACTATGATGTGTATCAAACTTTCCAAAGATTATCTTGTGCAAGCAATGAAGATATAGTAACAATAAAAGAAAAACTAATTAATAGGGCTGATTTATATACAAAAGAAATAGAGCCAGAAATGAAAAATATAAAACAGTTAAAGCAGATAATAGATGACTATGCTAAAGGAAAGGATAATAGTATAAAACTTGTAATGCTAAAAGATTTTTCAAAGGATTTAGGAAAGATTTTAGACAAATACAAGGGTAGCATATTTGCTGGAAATAAAGAAGAATAGAAATAATATAAGAACGCATAAGACTATACTTTTTAAAGTATGGTTTTATGTGTTTTTCAATTTAAATATAATTTCAATTTCTATTGCAAAATTTACTAAAATAAATTATAATACACTTAGGAAAAATTTAACTAAAAATAAGAATAATATTAAAATTTGTCAAAATAAATTTCTATTAAATTTTCAGAAAGGAAAATCAAATATGGATTTAGATAAAAAAATTGCAACAAGGGCTAGCTATGGAGAAGCATTATGTGCTTTGGGAGAAAAAAATGATAAAATAGTGGTTTTAGATGCAGATTTATCAGAAGCTACAAAAACGAATATGTTTGCAAAAAAATTTCCTAATAGATTTTTTGATATGGGAATTTCAGAACAAGATATGATGTCAACAGCATCAGGTCTTGCATCAAGTGGACAAATACCTTTTGCAAGCACATTTGCAGTATTTGCTGCACGGAAGAGCTTATGATCAAATAAGAAATAGTATATGCTATCCAAATGCAAATGTAAAGATATGTGCAACTCATGCAGGAGTAACAGTTGGAGAGGATGGAGCTACACATCAAATGCTTGAGGATTTAGGACTAATGAGAGAACTTCCTAATATGCGCGTTATGTGCACATCAGATGATATTCAAACTAAATGGGCAGTAGAAGAAATATCAAAAATAGATGGGCCTGTATATTTAAGGCTTTGCAGGTTAGCATCACCTGTAATTTATGA
>CANQMI010000044.1 GCA_947624905.1 uncultured Clostridia bacterium | reverse complement strand
AGACAAAGCAGGAAATGAAAGAACTACAGCAGTAGTAGATGCAGTATTACCATCAGCAAACATAGCACCAGTATTAGCAGCGCCAATAGTTGCAACAAAGACACCAACGACATTAACAATAAGAGCAAATGCAACAGATAATGATGCAGCAGATAAAAATGGACTAACATATAGGGTATATATAAATGGTGAAACAACAGCAAGAGCAACTAAGCCAAACCAAACACAAGGAACAGATATAGATTTAGAGATAACAGGGTTACAAGAATACACAGACTATACATATAGGGTAGAAGTAACAGACACAGCAAGTCATACAGTAAAATCAGGAGACTTACCAGCAAAGACACAATGTTCAGGAACAAAATATACATGTACAAAAGGATCAACATGGACATGTGATCACTTTAAAGCGGCTTGGACATGTAAAGATGGCTATACTACAGAAGAAAAATGTCCTGACTGCTTTGGATCTCGGTTGGGGGGATTTCCATGATAATGTTGTTAAATGTTATGTGTGTGATGGGACTGGCAAGGATCCAGAGAATAGATGTTACGGTGATCCCGCATACAACGACACAATTGGCTGGTACTGCTCTGAATGCGGTTATGTTTATGGTTATATTGGAGAAGGTCTTCCAAGTGATTTGTCAGTCATCTATCATCCTGGGAAATGCTGGAAGTGTGAAGGAGACCGGTTACTATGGCGCTTACGGAGATTGCCCAACTTGCACTGACGGCAACGTGCGTACATACCATTACTGCCAACATAATCTAGCATACAATCATACAGTTGATGCAGTTCCTTGTGAACACAAACAAACACAAGTACACACACAATATGACTATTGCCCAGATCATCATATAGCCGATACACACTATTACTGCGATCATGAGGGCCATTATGATGGTCACCCACATGATTAAAATGCAAATAGCCAAAGCAGGTGAGGTTTATAGGTGTCCTTGAAAACCTAAATATATAAAAAAGGAATAAAAAAATGAGAAGTTCTGAAAAAAAAGGAATAATATTGTTAATTGCAATCTCAGTAGTAATAATAATATTACTAAATGTTTTTTCTAAGAAGAATGAATCAAAACAAGAAGTAGCACAAGCAGGAGAAAATGCACAAAATGTACAAACAGAAAATATATCATCAGATGTTCAAGACGTATCATCAGAAAAGACAGAAGAAAATGGAAATACTCAAATAGCAAACCAAGAAGATGAATATAAAATCGAGAAATTAAAGGGAATCAAGATGATAGAAGGAATGAGAATAAGCAACATAAACATAGAATATCAATATGGACTAACTAAAATAACAGGAGATGTAGAGAATACGACAAATAGCAATCAAGGTGGATTTGTTATGAGTGTAAATCTCATAAATAATCAAGGAGAAAAAATAGCAACATTGCCAGCATATATACCAGAAATAAAACCAGGAGAAAAAACACAGATGAAAACAAGCGACATAAAAGATCTAACAGGAACATACGATATATTAGTAAGTAGACAAAACAAGAATAATTAAACTCTGTTCTCCTTTAAAAATAAGAAATAAATCAGTCAGAAGATTTGAAGTAAAATCAAATTGTTAGAAAAAAGTTCTAACCAAGAAAGATTCATTTCAAATAAATTCTTGACTGATTTATTTTGTTTATATAGAAATAATTTAAACTTATGTTAAATCCTAGAGTGCTCCACCTAATAACTCACAATCTTGACAAAAATAGGGTATAGATGTACAATGTATATGTAAAAAAGGAGGATGTATGTCAAACAATACTAAAAAAACATTTGAAAATATACTGAAAAAAATAAGAATATACTTGGCTGTAATTGCAGTAATACTAATAATTTTGTGCATTCAAAATCCAATATTTATAATACCATCAATAATAGTTTATGGTATAGTAATTGCATATGCGTACTGGACAAATCATAAAAATAAAAATGAATTAGATAAACATATACAAGAATTAGCATTTAATGTAGACACAATAGTAAAAAATGCCCTTATAAATTCACCATATCCAATCGTAATAGTTGAAGAAGAAGGAAATGTTATATGGAAAAGCGTAAGCTTTGTAAATGAATTTGCAAATATTGATATAAATAATATTTTGAAAGACATATTAAATCAAGCAAAATTAGAAGTACAAAATAACACAGAACCAAAAAAAGAAAATAGAACATATAAACAAACCAAAGTTGGTAAAAAAGATTATTTAATAGCAATAGAAAAAATAAAAACAAAATCTAAAAACAGAAAGAAAAAAACAAATGATACATTTGTTATGTATTTCAGAGACAATACGGTAGAGCTTGAAGCAGTAGAAAAATATGAAAAATCAAAAATCTGTACAGGAATAATAATTATAGACAGCTATGATGAACTTCTACAAAGTATGGGACAAGAAGAAAGAGCGCAAGTATTAACAGAAATAGAAACAAAAATATATGACTGGGCAGCAGGCTTTGAGGGAATAGTATTAAAAACAGAGAGAGACAGATATGTTGTTATATTTGAAGAACAATATCTTGATAAAATAATAGAAAATAAATTTGAAATATTAGGAATGGCAAAAGATACAGAAACAGAAGGAGTAATACCAACAACATTAAGTATTGCAATAGTAGCTGAAGGTGAATCAAACTACGAAAAATTAAAAGAAACAACAGCAGCAATGGATTTAGTATTAGGACGTGGAGGAGATCAAGCAGTTGTAAAAAGAAATGGAAAATATGAATTTTTCGGAGGAAAAGTACAAGAAGTAGAAAAGAGAACAAAAGTCAAGGCCAGAACAATAGCAACAGCACTTGAAGAATTAATAGAAGAAGCACCAAATGTTCTAATCATGGGACACTCAAATGGTGATATAGATTCTATGGGTTCAAGTCTTGGAATATACAGAATAGTAAAAACCCTAGGAAAACCAGCAAACATAGTAAACAATACTTATGGATTAACATTAAAAGATTTTATAGAAGCAGTAGAAAAAGAAGAAGAATATCAAGGAGTTATAATAGATAAAGCAGAAGCACTATCTCTAATAAATGAAAATACACTTCTAATTGTCGTTGATACTCATAAGAAATCCTATGTTGAAGTACCTGAATTGTTAAATAAAACAAACAAGATAGTAGTAATAGACCACCATAGAAGAGGACCTGATTATATAGACAATGCAATCTTGACATTCCATGAAGCGTATGCGTCATCAGCAGCAGAATTGGTAACAGAATTATTGCAATATACAAAAAATGAAACATTAATAACAACATTTGAAGCAGAAAGCCTATATGCAGGAATAATGGTAGACACTAAAAACTTTACATTTAAAACTGGAGTAAGAACATTTGAAGCAGCCGCATATTTAAGAAAAAATAACATAGACATACTAAAAGTAAAAAAATGGTTCCAAACAGATCTTGAAAGCTATAATGTAATATCAGATATCGTAAAAAATACTGAGGTTATAAGAGAAACTATAGGTATAGCTGAATATAGAGAAGAAGATGAGGGAGCAAATTTAATATGTGCAAAAGCAGCAGATGAATTACTTACAATAAGCGATATCACAGCATCATTTGTTATTGGAAAAGTAAAAAATACAGTATTTGTAAGTGGACGTTCTATAGGAGATATAAATGTCCAAATGATACTTGAAAAACTTCGGAGGTGGAGGCCATAGTACAGTTGCAGGAGTACAACTTGAAGATATTACAATAAATCAGGCCAAGGAAAAACTAAAACAAGCCATAGATGAATATTTTGAACAAAATCTTGAGTAACTAGAAAGGTTTATGGGTATAGCCGTAAATAAAAACCTAAATATCAAGAATGGGGTTGAAAATACAATGAAAGTTATATTGCAAGCTGATATCAAGGGAATAGGAAAAAAGGACCAGGTGGTAAATGCAAGTGATGGATATTCAAGAAATTATTTATTTCCAAATAAACTTGCAATCCCAGCAGATAAGCAAAACATGAAAGAATTATCTGAAAAGAAGTCATCACAAGACTATAAAAAAGGAGAAGAGAAAAAACAAGCAATAAAAATCAAGGGAAAAATAGAAAAAGAAGTATTAAAATTAAAAGTAAAAGCAGGAGAAAATGGAAAAACATTTGGAAGTATCACATCAAAAGAAATATCAGAGAACATAGAAAAACAGCTAAACGAAAAAATAGATAAAAAGAAAATATTACTTCAAGAACAGATAAAAAATGTAGGAGAATACACAATTAATATCAAGCTATTTGAAGGCGTAAACGCTAAACTAAAAATTGAAGTAATTGCAGAATAGTGATAATAAATATATAAGGAGAAACATATGGAAATAGGGAAGATTCCACCAAATGATATAGAAGCAGAAGAAGCAGTACTTGGTTCTATGATGCTTGATAAAGATGCAGTGTTTGATGCAATAGAAGTACTAAAGCCAGACAATTTCTATAGAGAAGAAAACAAATTAATATTTTCAGCTATGTCAAGTCTATATTCAAGATCTGAGCCAATAGATTTAATAACCGTAAAAGAGGAATTAGTATCAAGAGGAAAATTTGAAGTATGTGGTGGACTTGAATATCTAGCAAGCTTACCAGAAAAAGTACCTACAACTGCAAATGTTGGTAAATATATAAAAATAGTAGAAGAAAAATCAATGCTAAGAAATTTGATAAAAACATCAAACGAATTACTTGATTTAGGCTATGATCAGTCGCTAGAAGTAGATGAAATAATAGAAAAGGCAGAAAAAGAAGTATTTGATTTAGTACAAAATAGAAACAGAAAAGGGTATACACCAATAAAAGAAGTATTAATTGAAACATTTACTAATCTTGAAAAATTATATAATCAAAAAGAACATATAACTGGTGTACCAACAGGATTCATAGATCTTGACTATAAAACAGCAGGGCTTCACGGATCAGAATTAATATTAGTTGCTGCAAGACCATCAATGGGTAAAACTGCTTTCGCTTTGAATATAGCAGCAAATGCCGCAATAAGATCAAAAATCCCAGTTGCAATATTTAGTTTAGAAATGTCAAAAGAACAACTAGTAACTAGAGTATTATCAAGTGAAACAGGAATAGACAGTAATAAACTAAAAACAGGAAAAATGGAAGAAGATGACTGGATAAAACTTTCTGAAAGTCTAGGACCAATATCAGAGTCAGAAATATATATAGATGATACTCCAGGAATCTCAATAACTGAAATAAGAGCAAAATGCAGAAAACTTAAACTTGAAAAAAATATAGGACTTGTTATTATAGACTATCTACAATTAATATCAGGTTCAGGCAGTAGAAAAAACGGAAGTAGAGAGCAAGAAATATCTGAAATAAGTAGATCATTGAAAATACTCGCAAAAGAATTAGATGTGCCCGTAATTGCACTTTCACAGCTATCTCGTGCACCAGAACAAAGAAAAGATGACCATAGACCGATGCTTTCAGATTTACGTGAATCAGGAGCAATAGAACAAGATGCAGATATAGTAATGTTCCTTTATAGAGATGATTATTACAATCAAGACAGTGAAAATAGAAATATAGCAGAAGTAATACTTGCTAAACACAGAAGCGGATCAACTGGTACAATAGAATTAGCATGGTTTGGAAGTTGTACAAAATTTGCAAACATAGATAAATATAGATAATAAATATTGAATTTTGAAAGGGATATAAGTGTTCAAGGAAAAAATTTTAAAAACCATAGAAGAGTATAATTTAATAGAAAATGGAGATAAAATAGTTGTCGGAGTATCAGGAGGCCCCGACTCTATTTGTCTTGTAGATATATTAAACGAAATAAAAAACGATAAAAAAATAGATTTTGAAATCGTAATATGCCATATAAACCATATGATAAGAGAAGAAGCAAAAGAAGATCAGGAATTCGTGAAAGAATATGCAGTGTCAAAAAATATTCCATTTTACTCAAAAGAAGTAGATGTTGCAAAATTAGCACAAGATAAAAAAATAAGTACAGAAGAAGCAGGAAGAAATGTGCGATATGAATTTTTTCAAGAAATTTTGCAAAAAATAAATGGAAACAAAATAGCAACAGCCCACACAAAAAATGACAATGCAGAAACAGTTCTTATGAATCTGCTCAGAGGATCTGGAACATCAGGACTAAAAGGAATAAGTCCAATACGAGATAAAAAATATATAAAACCACTAATAGAAATAACAAGAGAAGAAGTAGAAGAGTATTGCAGGGAAAATAAATTAAACCCACGATATGATAAAACAAATCAAGAAAATATATATACAAGAAATAAAGTAAGAAATATATTAATACCACTAATAAAAAAAGAGTTTAACCCAAATATTATAGAAACAATAGATAGACTATCTAAACTCATAACAAAAGATAATGAATATCTTGATAGAATCGCAAAAGAAAAATATGATGAACTATTAATAAAAGAAGAAGAAAAAGAAATAATATTAAATTTGAAGAAATTTAATATACAAGATCAAGTAATAAAAAGTAGAATTATTATATATACTATAAAAAGATTATTGGGCACTAGTCAAGGAATAGAAAAAATCCACATAGACGATATAATCAAACTATGCGAGAAAAATATAGGGAATAAGTACTTGACACCTAATAAAAACATAAAAATTACTGTAAATAAGGGAAAAATATACTTTTTTGTAACACAAAATTCATAAACAAGCTAAAAGCAGAATGCCGTAATAAAAGCTATTTATAAGCATATTTTACGTAAAAAAACTTTCATAAAAAGTATTGAAATGTAAAATTAAATATGATAATATTCCAAATGAATACAAGAAGATAAATAGATAGTAAGTCTCAAAAATAAGGAGGATAACTTTGAAGAATAGTATAAAAACATTAGCAATGTGGCTAATAATAGGAATAATAATAATTGTACTGATAACATCTATCTTAGATAACGCAGATACAAAAATGACTTATGCTGAATTAATAAATAAAGTACAAACATCAGAAGTTACAGCAATAGAAGTATCATATGATGGAAAAACTGCAAATGTAACTTTAAAAAATGATCCAATAAAAAAAGAAGTAAATATACCTAGTCTTGATAGTTTTATGGATTATATGACAGAATTCTTGAGAGGAGGAAATATTGACTTTGAGGCAAATTCACAGTCAATACTTATAACAATCTTGCAACTTCTATCACCATTTGGGCTTTTGATAATCGTACTTATCTTTTGGTTCTTGACAATGAATACATCAAGCCAAGGAAACAATAAGACTCTAAGCTTTGGAAAAAGTAAAGCCAGAATGATGACAACAGCTGACAAAAATAGAGTAACTTTTGTGGATGTGGCAGGAGTAGATGAAGAAAAAGAAGAACTACAAGAGATAGTAGAGTTTTTGAAGAATCCTAAAAAATTCACAGATATGGGAGCAAGAATACCTAAAGGAGTTTTACTTGTTGGACCTCCAGGAACAGGAAAAACTTTACTTGCAAAAGCTGTTGCAGGAGAAGCAGGAGTTCCATTCTTTATAATAAGTGGTTCTGATTTCGTAGAAATGTTTGTAGGTGTTGGAGCATCTCGTGTAAGAGACTTATTTGATCAAGCAAAGAAAAATGCACCTTGTATAGTATTTATAGATGAAATAGATGCAGTAGGTAGACAACGTGGAGCAGGTTTAGGAGGAGGACATGATGAAAGAGAACAAACACTAAACCAATTACTAGTTGAAATGGATGGATTCGCATCAAATGAAGGAGTTATCGTACTTGCTGCAACAAATAGACCAGATATTCTTGATAAAGCACTCTTAAGACCAGGAAGATTTGATAGACAAATAGTAGTATCTTCACCAGATGTAGGAGCAAGAGAGCAAATACTTGAAGTACATGCAAGAAAGAAAAAAATGGGTGATGATGTAGACTTGAAAACAATTGCAAAAAATACTTCAGGATTTTCAGGAGCAGATCTTGAAAATGTATTAAATGAAGCAGCTTTACTTGCAGCAAGAAGAAACCTAAGTGAAATAGGAATGGCCGAGATAGAAGATGCAATGGTTAAAGTTACAATGGGACCAGAAAAGAAGACAAGAGTAAGAAGTGAAAAAGAAAAGAAACTAGTAGCATATCATGAAGCAGGTCATGCCGTAGTAAGTAAATTCTTACCAACACAAGACGATGTACATCAAATATCAATAATACCAAGAGGTATGGCTGGTGGATACACTATGTATAGACCATCAGAAGATAAATCATTCATGTCAAAATCAGAAATGGAAGAAACAATAGTATCATTACTTGGAGGAAGAGTCGCAGAAAGCCTAATTCTAAACGATATATCTACAGGAGCAAGTAATGATATTGAAAGAGCATCAAAGATTGCAAGAGACATGGTATCAAAATATGGTATGAGTGATGTCGTTGGAGCAATAATGTTTGGAGCAGGCCAAGAAGAAGTATTCTTAGGAAGAGATTTAACACAATCTAAAAACTACTCAGAACAAACAGCTTCAATAATAGATGCTGAAACAAAGAACATCATTGATAAAGCATATAAGAGAGCAGAGGACATTTTGAAAGAACATATAGATAAACTTCATATCGTTGCAGGAATACTACTTGAAAAAGAAAAGATAGACGGTGAAGAATTCGCAAAAGTATTTCAAGAATAAGTAAATTTGAAATATATAAAATTTAGTTCAAAATCAAGATAAGACCATCTTTGTTAGAAAAATTAAACAAAGATGGTCTTTTTGTACTATAAGTTAAATTTTAAAACCACACATCATTTAAAAGCCATGCAGTGCTTATTAATCTAAAATTATTACAAATTATGCTAAAATCTATTGACTAATACGACAAAAAATACTAAAATATGTAATGGATGCAATGTCAAAAAATATATAGGGGGAAATTTTATGGAAAATATTAAAATATTTTCATGTAGTGAAGCTGCAGACGGATTCACAAAAGAAGTATGCGATAGTTTAGGACTAGAACCAGGACAAATATGTAGAATGAAATTTAAAAATGACAACAATTTCGTACAATTATTAGAAACGGTAAGAGAAAAAGATGTATATTTAATACAAACAACAACACCACCAGTAAACGAAAGAATAATGGAATTATTAATAACTATAGACGCAGCAAGACGTGCATCAGCAAAAAGAATAGTAGTAGTATTACCATATTATATGTACTCAAGATCAGATAAAAAAGATCAACCAAGAGTTCCAATCACAGCAAAGCTAATGGCAGAAATTATTGAAGCAGCAGGAGCAGATAGAGTTATAAGTTGTGATTTGCATAATTCATCAATACAAGGATATTTTAGAATAAATTGTGATAGACTATCAGCACAAGGTATACTACAAACATATTTTAAAGATAAAAACTTCAAGGACATGGTAATAGTTGCAACAGATGCTGGAAGTTCAAAAAAAGCATATAAATACTCAAAATTCTTCAATTGCCCTATAGCTATGATAGATAAAAGAAGAGAAGGAAATGACGATAGAGCAATAGCAAGTACAGTAATAGGAGATGTAAAAGGAAAAACAGCAGTAGTATTTGATGATGAAATAGACACAGCAGGATCAATGCTTGAAGCAGCAAATATATTAAAAGAATTTGGAGCAAAAGAAATATATGCTGGATGTACACATGGAGTATTATCAGGCCCAGCAATAGAAAGAATAAAAAATTCACCATTCAAGGAAGTAGTAATAACAAACACAATACCATTACCAAAAGAAAAGCAAATATCAAAAATAAAAGTATTATCAATTGCACCATTATTTGCCGAAGCAATCAAGAGACTTAACGAAAATAAACCAATGGGAGATTTATTTGGACAATTTATGTAAAAATAATGCTTGACAAACTTAGGTAATAAGATATATAATAGAAAAGCAAATTTAAATACACGTAAAGGGGGGAGTAATAATGTCAGAGGTAAGAGTTAATAATGGAAATATCGAAGACGCATTAAAAAGATTTAAAAGACAATGTGCTAGAAATGGCGTAATGCAAGAAGTTAGAAAAAGAGAACATTATGAAAAACC
>CANQMI010000043.1 GCA_947624905.1 uncultured Clostridia bacterium | reverse complement strand
GCAGTAGAAGAAATATCAAAAATAGATGGGCCTGTATATTTAAGGCTTTGCAGGTTAGCATCACCTGTAATTTATGAAGAAGGACAAAATTTTGAAATAGGAAAAGGAATACAAATAGGAGAAGGAGAAGATGCAACTGTTATTGCAACAGGAGTTGTAGTATCAGAGGCAATAAAAGCAAAAGAAGAGCTAGAGAAACAAGGCATAAACATAAGGGTAGTAGATATACATACAATAAAACCAATAGATCAAGATTTGATAATAAAATGTGCAAGGGAAACTAAGAAAATAATAACAGTAGAAGATCATAGTATTATAGGAGGACTTGGAAGTGCAGTTTGTGAAGTACTTTCAGAGAATTATCCAAAAGAAGTTACGAGAATTGGAGTAAAAGATACATTTGGTAAATCAGGAAAAGCCGAAGAACTTCTTGAATATTTTGGACTCACTTCAAAGAATATTATAGAAAAAGTAAAAGAGTAATATAGGAGGCAGGAATAGAAATGCTTGGTTTTTTTAAATGGTTCAAGCCAGGAACCAGAATGAAAAGATGGCTATTTGTAATATTATTAGGAATTATTTTATTATGCCTAGGAATAGCTACAATAATAGATATGAATGAATTATCTATACTTGAAATACTTGGAACAGTAGTAATATCAATTATAGGATTTATATTAGTAATTGTTGGTATAATTTATAGCCAAAAAAGAGTATTAGAGCTTTTAGTAGAAGAAACAGACGATAGATTATCAGAAGAAAACAAAGATATAAATGTCAAGTCTTTAATATTTAATAAAACTATTTATAAAGAAGGTCCAAAAATTGTTGTAATAGGCGGTGGATCAGGATTAAATGCTGTACTAAAAGGATTAAAAGGTTACACAAACAACATTACAGCGATTGTTGCAATGTCTGAATATGGAAATAACAGCACAAACAGTATTCCTCTTGAAGATATCAAACAAAGTATAATAGCACTTGCAGATAATGAAGAAGAAATGGCTAAATTGCTTGATCTAAAAATTCAGAACAACACTAACTTTACAGATGTATTTATAGCATCAATGAAAGAAATAAATAATAAAGAATCAAAGTTCATAGAAAATATTTCAGAAGTACTCAAGATTACAGGTAAGATTCTTCCTGTAACACTTGATAAAATGAATATATGTGCCGAACTAGATGATGGAACTTTGATAGAGGAAAAGAATAAAATAGCAGATACATCTATAGAAAAAATATCAAAAATAAACAGAGTATTTATTGCACCAAGTAATACAAGACCCGCACCTGGTGTATTAGAAGCTATACAAGAAGCAGAAGCGATAATAATTGCACCTGGAAATTTATTTACAGAAGTTATACCAAATTTATTAATTAAAAATATATCAAGAACAATCAAAGAAAGCAGAGCAATAAAAATTTACATAGGAAATATAATGACGAAACCAGGAGAAACAGATGATTTCACATTATCAGATCATATAAAAGCTATATTTGAACATGCAAATAACAAAGTTATAGACTACTGCATATATGATACTGGAGAAGTTGTTCCAGAGTTTGTAAGAAGATATAATAAAGACGGAGCAGACCTTGTAGAGCAAGATCTGCAAGCTTGTAGAGAGCTGGGAATAAAATTAATACCAAAAGATTTTTCTTGTATAGAAAATGAAATGGTAAGACATGATCCAGAAAGTGTTGCAGATAGTATAATAGAACTTGTATGTGAAGATTTAAAATTTAAAGATTTGCAAAATAATCCTAAATACGTAAGGATGAATGCAAAACTTAAAACAAATAACGAAAAGAAAAAGCAAGAAGAAAAAGTCAAGAACAAAGCAAAAAGAGCTCAAAAGAAGATTAATAAAAAAGCAAGAAGGATGGATGATAGAAAGAGAAGCAAGTTTAGTTCAAAATATAACGAGAGAATAAAATCTATTAAAACTAGCGAAGAAAAGCGACAAGAAAAAATACGAAAAATAGAAGAAGATTAAAATAAATAATTGGAGGAACATATGAAAAAGTTAAATAAAGAAGAACTAGATTTAGAAAATGGATTAAAGAAAGAATGGATTATAACCAATGGACTTGGAGGATACGCATCATCAACAGTCATTGGATGTAATACTAGAAAATATCATGGATTACTAGTCGCACCTTTTGCAGCACCAGGAAGAAGAAAAGTCATACTTTCAAAAGTAGATGAAAGTATAGAAATAGATGGAGTAAATTATAATTTATATACAAATATTTCAAATAATTACATATCTGATGGATATAAGAGCCAAGAAAGCTTTGAAAAAGACGTCATACCAATATTTACATATAAGATTAAAGATGTTGAAATCAAAAAAATAATTTGCATGGATTATGGCAAAAATACAGTTGGAATACTATATAGGGTAAAAAATGGTTCTAAAAAAGCAAAACTTACATTAGCACCTATAATGAATAATAGAGATTTTCATCAGATGAATACAAATCATGAATTCAAGATAAGACAAACAATAAAAAATCAGAAAGTTACAATTATAATAGATGAAAACATTGAAAATCCAATATATATAAATACAAGCGAGGGAGTATATATTGAGCATAAAAATGATATGTTTAGAAATATGTATTACATAGAAGAGGAAAAAAGAGGTTTCTATCCAGAGGAAAATCTTGCAGTTCCTGGAAGATATGAAATACAAATAGATCCAGATCAAGAAAAAGAAATATCATTTATTTGTTCTTTAGAAAGCAACATAGAAGAATTAAATGTAAAAGAATTAATCAACAATGAGATAGTTAGAATCAAGAAAATAATGTTATCTTCAGGATTATATGATGTAGACCACGAGGAAGAATATGATCAAGAATATAAAAATTTGATAAAAGATTATATAGTAGCAACAGATAATTTTGTGACATATAGACCAATGTTTAGATTGCATACTTTGATTGCAGGCTTCCCTTGGTTTTTAGACTGGGGAAGAGATTCTCTAATATCTTTCGAAGGAATATTGTTAATTCCAAAAAGATATGAAATAGCAAAAGAAGTGATTCTTACATTAGTAAGAGATATAAAGTATGGACTTGTACCAAACCGGATATTCAGGATTTGATTCAAGACCATTGTATAATAGCGCAGATGCCTCATTGTTATTATTTGAAGCTGTATATAAATATCTACAATATACAAATGATATAATTTTCGTAAAAGGAATATATACAAGATTAAAATCAATAATAAAAGCTTATACTGAAGGAATAGATTTAGACGATAATAATATATATTTAGATGATGATAATCTATTAGTTTCAGGAACACCAAACACGCAAAATACTTGGATGGATGCAAAATATGGAGATTACGCATTTACTCCAAGAAATGGTAAGGCAGTTGAAATAAATGCTCTTTGGTATAATGCACTAAAAATTATGCAAGAACTATCTACACAATGTGAAGATAAAGAAGAAACCAATACTTATAAAGAGATGGCAGAGGATACAAAGATAGCATTTAACAATAAATTTTACAATAAAAGAAGAAAATGCTTATATGATGTTATCGGAGACGGAAAAATTAGACCAAATCAATTATTTAGTTTATCATCAAGTCATAATGTTATAGATGCAGACAGTGAAATAGCATATAATATAATTAATGTAACTGAGAAAAAGCTACTTACAGACTATGGTCTTAGAACACTTGCTAAAGGCGAAGTAGGTTATGTAGAAACTTATGAGGGTGATGCCTTTAAAAGAGATGCAAGCTATCATCAAGGACCAGTATGGCCTTGGTTACTTGGACTTTACTATAGTGCACTTAAAAATATGATCAAGGCAGAAAAGAACAAGACAAAAAAACAAGCACTTACGAAAAAATTAGCAAAACTATGTGAAACAACGAAAAAGACTTTTGAAAAGGCCATAGATAATGATGGAATAGTAGGAAGCATTGGAGAAATATATGACTCTAAAGCACCATTTTCATCAAAAGGAACTCCAGCTCAAGCTTGGAGCGTAGCGGAAATATTTAGAATTATTCTTGAAAAATAGAGTAAAATACAGCATTATGATTTGTCCGCTTTCAAAGAAAAGGAAGTAGTATATGAGAATTTTAGGAATAGACCCCGGGTATGGAATAACAGGGTATAGCATAATAGATTATATAGGAAACAGATTTAAACTTATTGCAAGTGGAGCAATCAAGACACCTGCTAATATGTCTTTCCCACTTAGATTGTCAGAGATATTTACAGATTTGAATACTATAATTGATCAATATGCGCCAGAAGCGATTTCGGTAGAAGAGCTATTTTTTAACAACAATACAAAGACTGCAATAAATGTTGCACAAGCAAGAGGCGTAATATTAGTTGTGGGTTGTCAAAGAGGAATTCCAACTTTTGAATATACACCTCTTCAAGTAAAACAAGCAGTTGTTGGATATGGAAGAGCAGATAAAATGCAGGTACAAAAGATGGTAAAAACGATTTTAAATGTAGAAACATTACCAAAATTGGATGATATAACAGACAGTATGGCAATAGCAATATGCCATGCACATTCAGCAAAATTTGCAGAAAAATTATAAAACGGAAAGGCAAAAATGAAACAAGAGGAATTAGAAAAAGAATTAAAGAATGAAAAATTAAATAGTATATATCTTCTATATGGAGATGAAACATATCTTCTAGAAACAACTGTAAAAAAGATTAAAAAGCTTTTCGGAGAGATGCTTATTCGGAATAAATTATATTGAACTAGATCAAGAAAGCTTGAATAATTTAATTCAAGAAATACAGATGCCTTGTTTTGGTTATCCTAAAAAGATGATTGTTGTAAAAAATTCTGGATTATTTAAAAAGGATACAAAGAAGAAAACAAGTGGAATAAAAGAAATAAGAGATAACTTAGAAAAATGCTTGAAAGAAAATGCTGAATACATTCAAGAAAATTTAGTTATTATATTTATAGAAGATAGTGTAGAAAAGCTAAATATAACTAAATTAGTGGAAACTTTAGGTGGAGTTATATGTGAATTTGAAACACAAACTCCGATTATGCTTGAAAAAAGATTAACAGCAATATGTAATGCTTATAAAGTGCATGCAGAGAATCGGTGTAATTAGATATCTAATAGAGGTGTCTGGCACGAGTATGCAAATTTTAATTAATGAAATAAGAAAGCTTATAGAATATGCACGGTGAGAATCGGAACAATTACGAAAAATGCAGTAGATTTACTTGCCATAAAAAGCCTAGATAACAATATATTCGAATTAACAGATAATCTGGGCAAAAAAAATATACAAAAGGCATTAGATATTTTAAATAATCTGCTTTATCAAAAAGAACCAATTCAAAAAATATTGATAACTCTATATAACCATTTCAAAAAGTTGTATATTATAAAGCTTGCAGAAAGATATAAAAAAGATGTAGTTTCTGCACTAAATTTGAAGCCTAATCAAGCATTTTTGATTAATAAGTATAAAACTCAATCAAGATATTTTAGTGAAGAAGAAATACGAAATATCATAGATGAGATGATTAATTTAGATTCAAGCTATAAAGTAGGACTTATTGATGTAAATATTGGGTTAGAGGCGATTTTGTGCAGGTATTGTAGCTAATAATTCAAGATAATGATTTTTTTATATATTGTATAAAAAACCTTCTTTTTCAAATACTAGAAAGAGGAGGATTTTTTATGTATAATTTTAGAACTGATTTAGCATTAGAAAGACAAGAGTTATTAAATAAATTAAAAAGAGAGCGGAGAAGAGATAGACCGGAATTGAAACAGAAGAGCAAGAAAAAAATGAAAAAATAAAAGTTACAAAGGTAAAAATTACAAATGATAGTGGTGCAGAGTTAATAGGAAAACCAATCGGAACATATATAACGATTGATATTAAAAAACTTAAAATTGCGACAGAGGAAGAGATAGAAGAGGCTGCAAATGTGCTTGCAGAGAATTTAAAAGAGCTTGTAAATGCACATGTAGATTCTATGGCTGATGTTTTAGTAGTTGGTCTTGGAAATGAATATGTAACGCCAGATTCTCTTCGGACCAAAGGTAATTTCAGGTATTGAAGTTACGAGGCACATAATAAAGTACTTACCAGAATATGTCGAAGAAGGAACAAGACCAATAAGTGCAATATCTCCGGGTGTACTTGGAACAACAGGAATAGAAACATTAGAAATACTAGAAGGAATAGTAAATAATGTAAAGCCAAAATTACTTATTGTTATAGATGCTTTAGCTTCAAGGAGTATAGAAAGAATAAGTAGTACTATACAGCTTTCTGATACAGGTATAGTACCTGGCGCAGGTGTTCGGTAATACAAGAAAGGAGCTAAGTATTGACACTTTGGGCATACCTGTAGTCGCACTTCGGTATACCGACTGTTGTTGAAAGCGCAGTTCTAGTAAATGAAGCATTAGATTTATTTATACAAAAACTTCAAAATGAAGCTAGATCAAATGATTATTTGAATGAATTGCAAGAAAAAGATAATTACGAGGAGATAAAAGAGGCTTTAAATCCAGGGGATTATAATATGATTGTTACTCCTAAGGAGATTGATGAATTGATTGATAATATGAAAGAAATTGTTGCAAAAGGCATTAATTATTCATTATAAATACTTTAAAGTATTATAAAAAGGTAATAATATTTATTTTTTTCAAGAGCTTTGCTTAATTAATAGGGAATATTGGAAGTAAACTTAAAAGATAAATTACTAAAAGATGTATAGGATAGAAAAGATATAAAAATAACTTTGTATCTTTTCCTTTTTTATTATTATATAAATTTATAAATAGAAGTGGAACACATGTAAAAGTAACAATAATTAAATATGTTATATATGTAGAGGAATTTTGTAATCCATTCCAGTAATAGATAATGATGGATATAATAATTCCAATGTTCATGAGTAAAGGCTTTTTCTTGAATAAGAAAAATATGAAAATGATGGCAATTCCAAAGGCTCCATAGTCGAAATGTAGAATTTCAGCTAGTATGGCAGAAATAATGACAACAAAAATAGCAAATAAGTTGCATAGATAGCGAATAGCTATATTTTTGCAGTCTACTTGATTAAATCTATCATACACAAAAATAGTAATAAGGCCAAGGAGTAAAGTGAAAAATATATTTAAACTTATACCGGATGTAAAGATGGACCTAAATAACATGAATGGAATTTGTGAAATTACCGCAAACAAAGCTAACCTAAAAAAGTATTTTTTTAGGTTTTTTGTATGAATGTATCCTTCAGTTATTTGAAAAGCAAATATAGGAAATGCAATTCTTCCTATATAGTTTAATGGAGAAAAATGTCCAAATAACAAATATGAAGAATGATCACAAAGCATTGTAACTAAAGCGATTATTTTAAGTACAAAAGCTGACATACAATTTATCCTTTCATATTGGTTTCTCTTTTTTCGTTATAAGAGTCTATAAAATATAGTGGCCTTCTTTTAACTTCATAGAATGCTCTTCCAAGATATTCTCCAATGAGACCAAGAAAGATGAGTTGAATACCACCTAAAAATAGTATAACAACCATCATAGAAGCATATCCTGAAACATCTATACCATATATCAAAGTTTTTAAAATAATACTTAACATATAAATGAATCCTACAAATGATACGAGTATACCGATAATGGATGCCCAATGTAAAGGAGAAGTGGTAAATGAAGTAATACCGTCAAGGGATAAATTTATAAGTTTTCTATAATTCCATTTAGTTTTACCAGCTATTCTTGGGTCTCTATCATATAAAATTTCTTTTTTATTATAGCCAATCCAACTAAACAATCCTTTTGTATATCTTTGAGATTCTCTCATTTGCTTGATGGCTTCAACACAACGTCTATCAAGAAGTCTAAAATCTCCAGTATCTTTTTGAATTTCAATTTTTGTCATACTTTGCAAAGTTCTATAAAATCCCCAAGAAGTGATTTTCTTTAAAAGGCTTTCGCCTTTTCTTGATCTTCTTTTGGCATATACGTCATCAAAACCTTCTTCCCAATATTTAATCATCTCTGGAATAAGCTCTGGAGGATCTTGTAAATCCGCATCCATAATTACTAAAGCATCACCTTGAATGTAATCAAAGCCTGCTATCATTGCAATTTCTTTTCCATAATTTCTTGATAGATTAAGATAATTAATTCTTGAGTCTTTTTTTCTTAAAAATTTAATTATATCTAAAGTATCATCTTTACTACCATCATTTACAAATAATATTTCAAAATCATAATTCTCATGACTTTCCATGAGTGATACAAGTCTATCGTATAAAATAGGAAGAGATTCATGCTCATTAAAAGCAGGAACCAATATTGATATTAATTTCTTACCATTTGCATCCATTTATTTATCAACCCTTTATATAAATTTAATCAATATATTTATATCACAAATTAAAAACATAGTAAAGAAAATTTAAAAATATTAGTAATAAATTTTACATAAAAATTGACAATTTTAATAAAAGAAAGTATAATTATTGTCAGGTAATTTTTTAATATCTTTTTAGCATAATGCAAAAAGATGACAACAGGAGAACTATTTGTAGTGTATAATCGGCCAATAATAAAATTCTACTTGAGGAGGTATCTACTACTGTGGCAAGACTAATACATTTCAAAGAAGCAGAAGAAACCGGTATGATAAGGAAAGGAAACTATGTATCTTGTCCGTTTTGGGTAGACTCAATTTTGAAAAAAGTAGTCATTGAAACGAAAGAAACAGGATTGGAAAAACCACAAGAAGTACAGGTAAATTTAAATGCGGATTTTGTCTATCAGGGGCTAAATCGAAAAAGCAAAACGATTACCTTGATAAGTGCAAATCCAGTAATGAGAGTTGCTATCAGTGGATTTAGCGCATATGAGGATAAAGTTCAAGATGCCGGAAGATATTTCTCTAATTATGCACGGAAGTTGGATAATTTAATTCATTTACTCTACAGTTTGCAGAGTTTAGGAATTAAAGCATGGTGTCCGCAAAAGCATGACATTGAGAATATATCTTATGGCACGCGTGTAGCACTTGAAGGAATTTGGCTCGCTAATCCATATGTACAGCTTGAATCAATTTACGGAATGTATTTCCTGAACAGCGGAGCGGCAAGGACAGAACCACTATACAATACGCGTACGGAAAAATGGATGGAAGCAATACATGGTGTAGCTGTTGGAATATCTTTACCTGATGATTTGTACATTGTTACTGAAAACTTTAATAGAGGCTATACAAGTGATAGACCTATTATGTGGGTAAATCTTGATGCCGATAATCCTTTGGCTGATTATGATCTGGAGATTAAAAAACAGCTGAAGAAAGTCAAGGGCTCAGAACAATTTACAGCGGATTTACAAAAGGAAAGATCTTTTATGCAGCATATTCTGAGCAAATCTGGTAAGAGAGGACTCCTGGAAGGAAATTGGATTTGTTAAAACGAATCCAAGAAAGGACTTAGTGTATAAAAACACTAAGTCCTTTTCATAAAATTAAATAATAGATAAGGAATAAAATAACAACACATCTGCTCTCTACCAAAATTGCAAATGTGTTGTTATAACTATATGTAGTGGTAACCGCATTCACTGCGGTTATTCATTTCCTATCTTTATTATACACAGATAATCAAGAAATGTCAAATATTATTAAAATAAAAATCCCCCAGACAAGCTGGAAGATTTTTATTATGGTGCCCTAACTAGACACGTTTGCGAAATCAATAGGGCAAAAAAAATCTATTTCAACTCTTAAATATAACAGGCTCTAAGCCTTGCTAAAAGCGTATATACAATGTTGGCTTTTTTTGATATTCTTATATTAACATAACTTTTTATACTTTGCAATAGTTAGATAAAAAATTTATGAAAAAATTGCAAAAATTTGTTTTGTTCGCTTGTATTTTAGTTAAACTTGTAGTATAGTGTTAAATGAAATGAGAATAAGCGGTGTAAAGCCTTCGAAGAAACTCAAAGTTTTTTACTACAAGCAGAAAAATAGGGCCTAGCCGTAATAAGCGGAGTGTGTTGCCCCTTTTGCTCTTTGATGTTGCAAACTACTCCACAGCTGTTTAGCTTGTGAGACTGACTATGAGG
>CANQMI010000042.1 GCA_947624905.1 uncultured Clostridia bacterium | reverse complement strand
ATACATTTCTCTTGAAATGTACTCTCCCGCTTGGTTTCTCTTAAAGGATTTTTTGTTTACTTTTCAATGTACTTTTTGCTCTATTTACACAGAGCTTTTTTATTATACAATTTTAAAGAACAAATGTCAACACTTTTTTCAAAATTTTTTAAATATTTTTTCAAGTAATTTTTGCAAACTTATATAATATATTCCAAAAAAGGATTTTTAGTGTTTAAATTTACTTATTTTTTATAAAAAAATAGTTACAATTTACATCCAAATTATTAGTCTAAAGTAGCCAAGCGCAGGAGTTTAATATTTAGAATAAAATTGTAACTATTTCTATACTATAAAATTTTTATTTGCATAATTCAAGCATTGCATTTTTTAATTCTGTCAATTTTTTATTTGCTTCTTCCATAGTTCTTTCTTTTACACCCATGTAGAATTTTATCTTAGGTTCTGTTCCTGATGGTCTTACCGCACACCAAGCATCATTCTCAAGATCAAAATATAGCACATTTGATGTTGGAAGATCTGTTGTTCCTTCTTGATTTGTAATCAAATTTTTTGAATATTTTTTCTGATAATCTTTCATTCCCGTAACTTTAAATCGTCCTATTTGCTCTATATTACTATTTCTTAATTTATTTATTATTTGCTTTATTTTTTCTTGTCCTTCTATTCCTTTTAAAGTTATTGTTGCAAGTGTTTCTCTATAGTATCCATATTTCTCATATATGTTTATCATTTGATCCCATAATGTTAACCCTTGTTTTTTATAAAAGGCGGTAGCTTCTGCAAGTAGCATAACTGCAACTATTCCATCTTTGTCCCTTGCATGTGTTCCAACTAAGCATCCATAGCTTTCTTCATATCCAAATAGATATTCATAAGAATTGTTCTCTTGAAATAATTTAATTTGCTCACCTATCCATTTAAATCCTGTCAAGGTCTTGATCAACTTGATATTATATTCTTTTGCCATTGCTTCAGTCATATTTGATGATACTATTGTTGAAACCATTGCTCCATTTGCAGGAATCATGCCTCTTTTCTTCTTCTCTGATAATACATATTCTCCTATAAGCAATGCAGACATATTTCCATCAAATAATACATATTCTCCTGTTTTATTATCTTTTGCATAAACTCCTAATCTATCTGCATCTGGGTCTGTTGCAAGAACTACATCTGCGTTTTTTTCTTTTGCAAGTGCAAGTGCTAATCTAAACGCTCTTGGATCTTCTGGATTTGGATATTCAACTGTTGGAAAATCTCCATCTGGTAATTCTTGCTGTGGTACTACATATACATTTTTAAATCCAAGCTCTGCAAGTATTCTCTGCACAGGTAAGTTTCCTGTTCCGTGCAAAGGTGTATATACAATCCTTATATCATCTGCCATTTCTTTTACTATTGCTGAATTTAATGATTGTTTTTTTAGTTCTTCCATGTATCTGTCATCAATTTCTTTTCCTATCTCATTGTAAAGACCTTGTTTTATAGCATCCTCTTTTTCCATTGTCTTGATTTCTGCATAGTCAGTAACATTATTTACCTCATCTATTATTTGTTTATCTATTGGAGGTGTGATTTGTGCTCCATCTGTCCAATATGCCTTATATCCATTGTATTCTGGTGGGTTATGGCTAGCTGTTATTACTATTCCTGCTATACAATGCAATTCTCTAACTGCAAATGAAAGCTCTGGTGTAGGTCTTAGTGATTCAAATCTGTATGTCTTTATTCCATTTGCGTTTAAAACCAATGCTGCAATTTCACTAAATTCTACTGACATATGTCGTGAATCATACGCTATTGCGACTCCTCTATTCTGTCCATTTTCTTTTTTTATAAAATTTGCAAGTCCTTGTGTTGCCTTTCCAACTGTGTATTTGTTCATTCTGTTTGTTCCAGCCCCTATTATTCCTCTTAGGCCTGCTGTTCCAAATTCTAGATCTTGATAAAATCTCTCTTTTATTTCTGTATCATTTCCTTTTATACCTATTAATTCTTTTTTTGTATCTTCGTCAAATACTGGGTTATTGCACCATTCTTGATATTTTTCTAAATAATCCATTTTGGACCTCCTTCCTTACATTAATATTTATTTATTATTCTTCTTCTACTACTTTTTTTCTTTTATCGAATTGATATAGTACAAAAATTCCAACACCTACTAAGAATACAATAGCTGATATCCAAATTCCAGCAACTGGTATTTGTTTTAATAAATAAATTACTGCTGATACTGGTATCATCATAAGTATTTTCTTCCAAATAACATTCAAGCTTTGTACTTTACTTACTATAAATTCATTTACTGATATTGCAACAATTACATTGCTAATCATTAATACAGGAATATATACTAACATCAAAAGGAATATCAATGGTGTTCCTACTACAGTAAATAATAATATAATTGCTATTATTGGAATTAATACTGTAAATGCAAGACCAATAGCAGCTGAAAGCAATGCCCTTGTTGACATATATTCTTTAGATTTTTCAACAAATTTAGGTGCTAAGAATATTATCAAGGCATATACAACTAATGTAAATACTACACTCTCTATTATGCCATACAAATAATCTAAAGCTATGTTACTAGCTTTTTGTTCTGTTTTAACTATTGGTGTATAATTTGTTTTACCATTTACTTCTATATCATTTATATGTTCAATTTCTTGTGGAGACGTATAAGAGAAATTGCCTCCTACATGTAAATTAGTATCTTGATCTTGATATACGCTAATCTTTTCTGATGATAAATCTAAGTTTCTTCCAATATCTCCTAATAAATTGGCCTTATTTGCTACAAGCTTTAAATCTCTGTATACAATTCCACTCTCTGGCATATCAAAATTTTCACATGCTGCATACATATCAGAAGTATATCCTGACATTGTTATATTTTCTGCTGCTGCAAATGTGTGACAGGCTATATATGAATCTTCTTCAATTGTAAGGTTTGATGCAAATACAAATAATGATCCATTGATTTCTCCACTAATTTTAACATCCTTACCAAAGATAAAAACATTTCCATCTACAAGCTTATCCATGTCATAGCTTGTGACATTAGAGTTATCTTCTGAAAAGAATACATATAAATCTCCACTATATATTTCATCATCTGAATGCGCATTTTCTTCATCATCAAGTGTTACTGATGTTCCATCGGTTTTTTCTGTAATGTCTGCTTTTATATCGTCAGTACCTGTTGCTTGAACCAATGTACTTGTAAAAATTATCAAAGTCATAATTAATATTAAAGGTATAAATTTTCTTATTTTCATTTTTCCCCTCCTATTAAAATATATCATTATAATATATTTTCTTTAATTGTTTGTCAAGAGACTAATTAGATTTTTGTCAATCTATAAGTATCAAGCGTTTCAAGAGTAAATATTGTTTTTTCTGTGCTTAATGTATATAGATTTTTCCTATATCTTTTCTATAATGTAATTTTTCATCAACATTTCCTTCAAGCGCATTATAGACTTTTTCTTTTGCCTCTTCCATAGTGTCTGCAACATATGTTGCTGCAAACAATCTTGAGTTTCCTACACTTTCATAATTATTTCCTTCTATCTGCTTTGTACTTGCGAAATATATTTTTACTCCTTGGCTTTCTATGTTTTCCTGGTTTAGAGTAAACCTGCAAGGCTCTTTAGATGCACTAATTGCATAGTTAGGACTTACTACATAAACCGTAAAAGTATTTACTTTTTTGAATTTGCAGTTTTCTTGATTTAGCGTCTGATTTTGTATGTTTTCAAATAGTTTATCAAATGGAGTATCTATAGCATTTAATATATTTAGTGATTCAGGATCTCCAAATCTTGCATTAAATTCTATGAATTTGATGCCATCTTTTGTTTTGAAAAATCCTCCATATATAACGCCATTAAATTCTAAAGAATCTCTATTTACATATTCAATTGTTTCTTGCATTAGTCTTGAGCATTCTTCTATATCTTCTTTTGTTAAAAATGGAAGAAGTCCATTATCAAATCCCAGACAGCCCATTCCACCTGTTCCTGGTCCTTGATCCTCATCAAATCTATATGGATAATCAAATGTAGTTGGAGTTATGACTAGATGTTTTCCGTCTGTTAGTCCTGTTACTGTGAATTCTCTTCCTTGAACTTTATCTTGAACTATAACATTGCCACTACTTTTTAGACAGCTTTTTGCATATTCATAGCCTTCTTCTTTTCCATGGAAGTGTATTCCTCCAACTTTAACTCCTTTTCCTCCTGTTAGTCCTTCTGGTTTTACTACAAAATCGTCTTCTTGATATGTATCTATAATTTTTCTTAAAGAATCTATGTCAGTTATGTTGTAATTTTTTATTATCATTTGAGGTTCAAATTTTTCTACAATATCCAAAGCATAAGATTTGCTCCATTCAATTTTTGCTCCTTTTGATGTAGGTCCAAATGTCGCAAGTCCTAAACTTTTTGCTAAATCTATTAATCCTTCTTGAAGTAGATTATCACTACTTATTATGCAGTTTTCTATTTTTTCATCTTGTATAAATTTTTTTACAAAATCCTTGTCAAATGGATCATGAACTAAAAATTTTCCACCTGATTCTTTTACATACTTTTCTATTGAAGGATTAACATATGGCATTACTGAATAAAGGCTGTATCCTTTAGATACATATTCAGCAATAACCGCTTCTCTTCCACCATTACCTAATAATAAACATTTTTCCATTTAAATTCTCCGTTTCTTTTTATTTTTTAATAATTTCTCCAATGTCATTCAAACTCTTGATATATTCCTTTTCTATTCTTTTTTGTATTATTACTATTTTTATAGCATAATAGATTAAATAAGCTATGCCTATAGATAATATAAGTGCTCCATAAGTATTGTAATATATTGAATATAAAGATATGAGATACAAAGTGATTATTCCAATCACCATAACCTCTACTCCATGTAGCCATATTGATTCATCATCTTTTTTATATCCCCACTCGAATATCATTATTGTGATGATTAATAAAATAATTGAGAAAACTTTTAAATCTGTTCTATATGTATCTGTTGGAATATTTGTCATTCCCAGATTAAGTGAAACTAAATATATCATTATAATTGCAGCTATAATCATATTTTCGAATACTTTAGAATTAATTTTTTCTTTTACTTCTTTAGGTAATTTTTTCTTTTCTTCTATCTCTTTTGATAATTTTTCTATGTTGTCTTTTCTTTTTCTTTCTTCTTTTTTCAAATTTACTTACACTCCTTTCTTTTGTATTGTTTGAAATATTTATTTAAAAAAGCCCGCATAAAATTTTTGTGCGGACTCTTTATCTTTTCTTTATGCTCTTGGATGAGCTTTTTTATAAATGTTTTGTATTGTTGCATCTTGAAATTGCATATATATCTGTGTAGAAGATATATCTGAATGTCCAAGCATTGTTTGTATTGCTTTTAAATCGGCACCATTTTGTAGAAGGTGTGTTGCGAATGAATGTCTTAATATATGTGGAGTTATGTCTTTTGATATATGAGCTTGTTCTTTATAATATTTTACTATTTTCCAGAAACCTTGTCTTGTTAATCTTTGACCATTTGTATTAACAAATAATGCTGTAACATTTTCATCTTTTATCAAAATATTTCTTGAGTTTTCTATGTAATCTTTTAAAGCTTTAAGTGATAATGATCCTAGAGGAATATTTCTGCTTTTTTCTTTTCCTCTACATACTACAAAGCCTTCTTCTAAATTTACATCTTCAAGATTTAAAGATATTATTTCAGTAACTTTCATTCCTGTAGCATAGGCAAATTCAAGCATAGCTTTATCTCTTATTCCCTTCAAATCTACGTTTTTAGGTTGTTCAAGTAATAGCTCTACTTCTTGTGATGTAAGAACTGATGGTACTCTTTTTTCTATTTTAGGAGATTGTATTCCTTCTGTTGGGTCTTTTTTGATTTTTTTCACTCTTAATAGATATTGATAAAATGATCTAATAGAAGCTAAACTTCTTGAAATAGTAGAACTTTTTTTACCAATATCATTCATATATTTTAAATAATCTCTTATTCCATTTTCATCAACTTTTAAATAATTAATTTTGTTTTTTTCAACATAATCACTATATTGCATAATATCTCGTCTATATGATTGTAATGTGTTTTGTGATACTTTTTTATCATTTTCTATAAAGTTTAAAAAGTTTTTAATTTGTTTTTGCATTTTTTCTCTCCCCCATTACCATTTATATTAACATAAGATATATATGTTATATCAAATTCGTGAAAAAATGTAAATAGATTTTTGAAAATTTTATAAAATATTTTTTGTTAACATAAATATATTTGTAGATACATATGTTTCCACCAAAGAGGCTAAAACTAATAGTACACTTATCATGGCACAAAAAATCGTATGTCTTAGTATTTCAAGCTTGATATTTTCACGTCTTTTGTCTTTCATTATTGATTTATATAACCTTATACAACTTATCGCTATGGCAAATATTGTTGGTATAAATATTATGTTTTGAGGTAGCATTGCTGAAAGTATAAATATGCTTCCTTTTTTTGTTCCTAAAGTTGCTATTATACTTGATATACTGTATCCTAAACAAAATCCTCTAAAGCATATTGCAGCATATACTACAAAAACTCCTATTACAGTAAGTCCAGCAAACCATAATAAAATAGCAAGTGATAGATTATTTTTCAATGAACTCATACATAATCCTATATAATCTATGCTTGCATTATCTTTTGTTTTTTCTATAAAATTGTTTATGTAACCACTTATCTCTTCACTTTGTGTCTTATTTACATTATTAATGAATAATACTCCAAGTATTACCCCTACTAAAAATATAATAGTTACAATAACGTAGTTTTTCAAATTGTTATTTATATGTGTTTGTATTAATCCAATCTTTGGATTTGATGTTCTTGTTCTTTTGTTTTGCATTACATAAATCCTTCCTGTTTTTAAGAATTTCTTAATCAATGTTTATGTAATACAATTTAAAATAGAACTAATTATTTTTTAGTTTATGGTGTATCGGTTTTACATACCTTTCCGTATACTCCTCCGCCACCTGCTGATATTTGCATTCTGCCTTCTTTCGCATCTATTATATTTCTTGCGATTTTTTCTCCGCATACAGCTTCTATATCATCAAATGATAATTTATGTAATATATTCATTTCAGTTTCAAAAGTATCAAGTAGTTTATCTATCGTTTTTCCACCAAGTCCTGGTATAAATGTCAAGGGTATTTGGTATTTATATTCAGGCCTAAAGTCTGGACTCTTAGTTTTGCTTTTGTCCTTGATGATTTCTATTCTATCAAAAACTCCCATTGTTATATTTCTACTATCACAAGTGTCGCATTTAGTAACAGGAGCTGGGCCTTCTATTCTTTTGTTGCATACTTCACAATATGTCCTATGATATTTACCAAGTTTTGGATCAAGACCATAATTACATACTATTTCTCTTCCATCTTCTCTTCTTATAGCTTTCATAAGTTCTTGATAGCTAATATCTGCTACTTTGATTTTATTATATTCTCTAGCAATCTTTGGAAGTGAGTGTGCATCTGAATTTGTTAAAAATGTTTTTTCTTCCAATTCTGAAATTTGATCAGCTAAAAATGTATCTGAACTTAGTCCAAGCTCTATTGCTGGGACTTTAGAATATTTTTCTTTGAATATTTTTTCTAGCCTGTCTGTGCAATTACCATAGAAACTTTTATGTGGCGTAAATGCGTGTGCTGGAATCAATACTCCATTATATTTTTCTACTATATCGATTAATTCATAGGCTGATATATTAGCCCTTTGCGAACTCAAAGTAATATTTTTGATATGATTTTGCATTTCTTTTGAAAAAGCTTTGATATCTTTTAGATATGGAAAATAGCATAAATTATGAGCACTTCCTGTTTTCCCTTGTGTATTTATTTCTGATGTTTCTATTTCACTGCCCAATATTATGCACAATTTATTTTTATATATAATTCCACCGATCTTGTAGTTCTCTTGCATCACCTTGTTTTAGAAATTCTTCTATGTCTTCTATAACATAAGGTGAGGCACAATCTATAACTCCTGCAATATTTATTCCTTTCCTTTCTACACATTCTTTTGCTATGTTTTCAAAATTTAGGCTTCTTGCAGCAGTTATTTTTATTGGTTTATTATTTTTTGTTCTTCCTATATGTATATGTAAATCTGCAAATACTTCGTACATTTTAACGTCCTTCTTTTTGTATTATCTTTCATCTTTTCCTATTTCTTCTTGTTTAGCCCATTCTGCTCTTGCATTTATTCTATCCATATCAACTTGATGGCTAAGCTCATTTGCTGTTATTCCTTCTGATAGAACATTTATTAATTGACTTACGTTAGTTGCTCCTTTTGCTATTCTTATTCTTTCTACAACAGCTGGATTAAACCCTATATTAGATTTGTGTACCTGGTTGTTTTCATCTTTTCCAATGCTCATGCAGTAACACCTTCCTTCAAATAAATGAAATCTCTGAATTTTTCTAGATATCTATTATATACATCTTTTAAATTTCTATTTTCAAGTAAGTTCATTGCTTCATCTATTGGATATCCTTTTCTTTCTGGTCTATCAAGCACTAGTCCACCAAAGTTATCTACAAGTTCTAGGATATCACTTTCTTTTTCTCTTTCACCACTTTCTACATATCGATTTACTTCTGTGCATATCTTGCAAAATCTCTTTGAAAATCCAAGTGTTGAAAGATATTCTGCTCCTTCTACTGCATATCTTTTTATTTTTTCTACGTCATGTGATACTATATTCTTCTTGCAAGCATATAGAAGACATGCCGTAATTACCAAATTTTTATCTACATCTAAATTCATTGTATCTATAAATAATCTTGATAATTCTGTTTTTAGAATTACTGAATTATCGAAAAATATTCCTGTCCTTTTTTGTAGATAATATGCAATTTCCATTTTTCTGATGTAGTCTGTTTCTGATAAAATATAGTCTGCAAATGTTTCCATTTTCAGCACCCTTTCTCTTTTGAAATCTACCTATATTATATTGTATATTGCCATTTTTTTCAATAATGTCATTGAAATGTAATGCAAATGTATTTATTCTGTAATATTGTTTGTTATTATTAATATTTAACAATTAAAATGTCGACCAAAAGTTTTATCCTTCTGGTCGACTAAATTTAATTTTTGAGAAATGAATTTGTAGTTTATTTTTTAATCATGTGGCTGTCCATCATAATGTCCCTCATGATCACAGTAATAGTGTGTATCGGCTATATTGTGATCTGGGCAATAGTCATATTGTGTGTGTACTTGTGTTTGGTTGTGTTCACAAGGAACTGCAGCAACTATATGTTCATCAGCTTGATTATGTTCACAGTAATGGTATGTATACCTGTAACCGCCATCGCAATGTCCGCAATCTAGGTAGCCGCGGTTTCCAACCGGTCTCCACCGCATTCCTCGCAGGAAACAGGTTCGTAACAGTTGCCAAGTGGACCCGGGAGACCGTCTGGATAATATCCAATGTAACGCCCGCATTTTGAGCAGTACCAGTACCCATTTTCGTCGCATGTGGGACCTCCGTAGGCATTTCTTGAGTGGGTCTATGCCACTACCGTTTACAATGTAAACATTCATTAGCAGTTTCACTATAAACCAAACCGCCAGTGCAATAAGTACATTGTTTACTTGTAGTATAACCGGCTTTACATGTCCAAGCCGCTTTAAAGTGATCACATGTCCATGTTGATCCTTTTGTACATGTATATTTTGTTCCTGAACATTGTGTCTTTGCTTTTAAGTTTCCTGATTTTACTGTATGACTTGCTGTGTCTGTTACCTCTACTCTATATGTATAGTCTGTGTATTCTTGTAATCCCGTTATCTCTAAATCTATATTTGTTCCTTGTGCTTGTTTTGTCTTAGTTGCTCTTGCTGTTGTTTCACTATTTATATATACCCTATATGTTAGTCCATTTTTATCTGCTGCATCATTATCTGTTGCATTCGCTCTTATTGTTAATGTCGTTGGTGTCTTTGTTGCAACTATTGGCGTTCCTAATACTGGTGCTATGTTTGCTGATGGTAATACTGCATCTACTACTGCTGTAGTTCTTTCATTTCCTGCTTTGTCT
>CANQMI010000041.1 GCA_947624905.1 uncultured Clostridia bacterium | reverse complement strand
TTAATTGCATCAGTATGTATTCTATAATTAATTTTTGACAATTCTCTTTTAGCATTCCATCCTACCTGCTTTTGTTCTTCTGCTTTTAATCTTTCAAATTCTTTTATTAATAATAATTTGAATTTTGGACTAATCCACATTCCAAATTCAAAAGCAATATCTCTGTGTGCATAAGTTCCACCATATCTTCCAGCTTTTGATATAATTCCAATTGCATTTGTTTTTTCAGTCCATTCTTTAACACTAATTTTGTAATTATTTAAACCTGCATGACTTTTAATTATGGCAAATTCGCCATAATTAAAATTAGGGTTATGAATTTCTTCCCAAATTCCTAAAAATTCAACTGTATTTCTGTTTCTTAACCAATCTGAAACAAAAAAATCACCATCTTTTGACTTTAGCATATCAGTAATTGATATATAATCTTCGTCATCGATTTTTATATAAGATATCCTTTGATTTAAAACATTCATTTCTGCCATATTTTACCTCCAAAAAATAAGTATTTATCGTCATTATATCAAACATTTGTTTTTGATTCAATACTTATTATAAAATTTTTCAAAATAAATTTATATTAAATAAAAAATATTTGCCTTATGTCTTGACAGAGCGAGGTATAGCTAAGATAAAAGGAATAGAATTTATCGAAAATATAAATAAAATAATTAATTTCTGACACATTTATATAAGCTTGAGT
Source organism: uncultured Clostridia bacterium (assembly GCA_947624905.1). Lineage (GTDB taxonomy): Bacteria > Bacillota > Clostridia > TANB77 > CAG-508 > JAAWPK01. Next base: position 9,486 of record CANQMI010000041.1, on the reverse strand, counting down.
GTTCCATTTTTTCCTACATTATAGTATAATAATTTTATCAAATAACAATCTGTAAATTTGGAGATATCTATGAAAAAAGAAAAAATATTTAGAATTCTAACACTTATCTTTGTAGTATTAACATTTATAGGTGCACTTTACGTCCTTATAAACAAAGGACAAGTAAATGCAGGATATGCTGTAGTACCTAGTTTGTTTTCTGCTATTTTTTCACAATTAAGTATTACCGAAAAAAACAAGAATAATGAAAATAAGAAAAGTTAAATAAATTAAAATATACATAATCAATAGGGAAAGTATGCCTACACCATACATTCGCTATTTGTGGGGTGTTAATTTTTTGATTTTTTTGCTACTCTTGAAATGAAAGGAGTAAAAAATTATGGATACTATTAAAATTGGAAAATTTATTGCGGAAAAAAGAAAAGAGAAGAAATTAACACAAGAGGGTCTAGCAGAAAAATTAGGAGTTACCTCAAAAACAATCTCAAGATGGGAAAATGGAAACTACATGCCAGACATTTCATTGCTTGAACCATTGAGTCAAGAATTAGGAATAACATTAAACGATTTAATCAGTGGAGAAAAAATTGAACAAGAAAATTACCAAGAAAAGTCAGAAGAAAACATTATAAATACAATAGATTATACGAGCAAAAAAGTAAACGAAAAAAATAAAATAATTTCAGAAATCTTAATATTCTTTGGATTTGGTCTTATTTTTACTGCATTCACCATATTTCCATCAGAAAGTAGTTGGGGTTCAATCTACTCTATGATTGGCCTAATTATATCTTTAATAGGGTTTTCGAAACTTAACAAGAAAAAATCATATATAAAAAGGTTACTTTTAAATCTGGGATACTTTATAGTAGCCGTATCAATATTAGTAGTAGTGGACTATTCAAACGTGAAATTAAACAACGTAGCACCAAGATTTTCATACTTGATAAAAACAACAGATGATCTAATCATCTATAAAGCACCACTTTGCACGGTTTATAGAATAAATAGGAATACAAAGAATGAGTATTATATAGTTGATACAAAGAAAATGTATACAGAAGATACTGTTCCTATAACTCCATTTAATAGAGATAAATCAGGAATTGACAACATCATAAAATTCAAAAATCAATATGTAGGAAATAATAGTAACGATAGCCATCTAATAGATAGCTTACCTCTTTCAGAATATGGATATGTATTTCAAATAGATCAAGAAAATCTAGGACTAACTATTGACTATCACATTACAGACTGGTATATAAATGAAAATCAGTATCTAGAAAAATGCCTATTATACAATACCATATCTATATTTTCCTTGATTGAAAATGTTCAAAATATTACATTTAACTTTAGTGGAAATTCATATAAAGTAAGTAGAAAACAAGTTCAAGATTTATATCCAAATTATCAAGATATAATAAGCAATGGCATAAATAAGGATAATTTTAACAAATACTTAGAAAACAAAATGAATGACAGTGAATTTATCAAAACAATTTTTAATAAAATATTTGCAAGTTAAAATCATTTCTAAAACAACAGAATAAAAAAATTTTAACAAAAACGTGTTTATGGAGAAAAAAATGGAAGAAAAGGTATATGAATTTTTAAGGACAATCCCAAAAGGAAAAGTAGTAACATATGGGCAAATAGCAGAGTATCTAGGAAATAAACAACTTGCAAGAGTTGTTGGAAATATTCTACATAAAAATCCAGATGAATACAAATATCCCTGCTACAAAGTTGTAGACAGTCAAGGAAACCTATCAAAACACTTCGCTTTCGGTGGAATAGAGAAACAAAAAGAAAAACTTGAAAAAGAAGGAATAGTTGTTAATAACTATCAAGTCGATTTAGATAAATACAGAATGTAGAAACTTATGATTTGAATTAATCATTTATGAAAAATCAAAATTCTTGATCCATACAATAAATAAAAATGTAAAAAGTAAAAAACCTTACGAAAATACAACTTTTTACAAAATATTTACATAATTATTGATTTTGTCAAAAAAATGTTATATAATTGTAATGAAATTGTAATAAAACAATAGCAATTCCGCACAAGCAGTTCCCGTAAAAGGATTTGCAACGCTTTTTCCTGAGCATAAAAAAAGGAAAAAATTGCTATTGACTTTATTTCAAAAAAATGTAAAATATAATATAAATAAAAATGTTTAATTCAAGGTGGTAAAGTATGAAAATGAGAAAATTAATCACATTTAGTTTAATTTTAGTAGCCATTATATTTGTAGGAATGTTTACAAATAATGTAAAAGCTGTAGAAACTGGACCAGGCTATTTAACAATTATAAAAGAAAGGACAGTCGATTTTGAGACAGCAGATGTAACATATAAACATCAACTATATAGAGACAATCATGGTGAAACAGAAAATATATGGAATATAGTTACATGTTCAGAACAAGGAATGATAACAGATTCAATCCCTGATTTATATTGTTTGAGAGCAGGATTAGGATTTGCACAGCAAAATCAAGAAGAAACACCTGTAGAACCTGGAGTTCCAAAAAGCCCATTTCAAAGTGTAAACTATACACGAAGCTTTGATATGGCAACAGAACGTGAGGAAATACAAAGTCAGTTAAATGATTCAGTAACAACAATATTTCAAGAAGCAAACAAAACAAGCTACTATAGAGTTCTATGGATATTAGATCACATGCTACTTGAAGATGCAACAAAAGATGAACTAATTCAATATTTAAAAGATTATGCAAAATATCCAGAGAGTGATTTCCACGAAGAAAACGCACTTGGAGGAGAATTCCTAACAAGAGCAGATATAGAAGCAATACAGCAATTAGCAATATGGCACTTTACCAATAGTGATGATGCAAAGCATAATGCAAAAACATTATCAACTATGTACATTAATATAGCAAATTCAGGAATAAGCGATAATAGTGATAAATATCAATCATATTCAGAGTTGTTTAATCTCGTAAAACAATATGGAGGAAAAAGACAAACTGCTGCTGACAACTTATATAAAAGTTTAATAGAAGGAGCTGAGGCAGCTGTTACAGGAGAAGAAGCAACATATGAACCAGTAAGAAGATTAACAGTATATCTTGCAGGAGGAGATGCAAAACTTCAACAACCAGTTGTAAGAATAGAAGAAACAAATAAAGAAGTAGACTTAGCATTAAGAAAATTCATATCAGCAAAAAATGGAACACCTGTAGATACAAGAATTCCAGATCCTGATACAACAAATTTAAATAAAACTATACAAGTAGGAACACAAGAAGAATATCAAAAAACAGCAAAATACAATCATACAAAAGAGCATTTTGCAGTACAAGTCAATGATATAATAACATATACATTAAGAATATATAATGAAGGTGAACTACCAGCATATGCTACACAAGTAACAGATTATTTACCATCTTATTTGGAATATGTAGCATATGGAGAAGATACACAAGGAGCATTTTGGCAACTTGATACACAAACAGCAAGAATAGCAAGAACAACAGAAAACTGCACAATAGTAAGTGGTGGAGGAAACCTTCAAGCAGATCAAGTTAAAGGTAAAAAATTATCAGAAGTATTAATACCAGCAGCAGTAGCAAAAGAAGACGGATCAGGATATGAGCTAAGTTACATAGATATACAAATATCATGTAAAGTAATGCCAACAACACCATACGACACAGACGTAACAAACTTAGCACAAATAACTGAAATGAAATATGCAAATAAAACTAATGTAGAGCAAGATAGAGACTCTAAACCTAATGGTAACTTTACATTACCATCAGATGACCTATTACCATCATATCAAGGAAAAGAAAAAGATGGAGACTATTATATAGGACAAGAAGATGATGATGACTTTGAAAAAGTATACATACCATCACCAGCAATAGATTTAGCATTAAGAAAATTCATAACACAAGTAGGAGAAACAAAATATAATAGAGAGCCAGTAGTAGAATCAGCAGGACTTGCAACAGGAGATGATACAGCAAAATACTATCATTCAAAAGAGCCAGTATCAGCTAAAATAGGAGATATAGTAACATACACAATAAGAATATATAACGAAGGAGAAATAGACGCAAAAGTAACAGAAATAACAGACTATCTAGCAACATATCTAGAATATGTACCTTATGGAGAAGATAGTGAAGGAAAATGGTGGACATTTACAGAAGGAGATGAATACAACACAGTAACATCAACTGCAGACTGTATCGTAAAAGGAGCAGGAGGAAAATTAACTACAGCAAACGAAAAAGGTAAAAAACTAGGAGATGTAGTAATACCAGCATATGATTCAGGAACAGATACATTGAGTTATGTGGATGTAGAAATACACTGTAAAGTATTACCAGTAACAACAGAAACAAAAGTAACAAACATAGCAGAAATAACAAAAGAAGCAGACAAAGATGGAAAACCAGTAGAAAAAGAAAACGACTCTACACCAAATAACGAAAAAGAAAAGGAACAATTTCCAGACCAAAAAGAAGAAAATCCAAACTATGGAGAGGATATTCCAAAAGAAGAAAATAAGGAAAAAGATAAATACTATGTACCAGGTAGAGAAGATGATGATGACTTCGAAAAATTAAAAGTAGTTCCAAGATTTGACTTGAGTTTAAGAAAATTCATAACAAGAGTAGGAACAACACAAGTAAATAATAGATATCCAAATGTAACATACGAAGAAGGAAAATTAAAATATGAACATACAAAAGAGCCAGTTGGAGTAGCAACAGGAGATGTAGTCATATATACAATTAGAGTATACAACGAAGGAGAAGCAGATGGATATGCAGAAGAAATCACAGATGACGTACCAGAAGGACTAGAATTCTTACCAGACAATGAAACAAACCAAGAATATAGATGGGTAATGTTAGATGAAAATGAGGAAGTAACGACAGATGTATCAAAAGCAAAATACTTGATAACAGATTACTTATCAGAAGAACAAGGAAACATAGCAAAAAGAGATAACATGATAAAAGCATTTGATCCAAGCTCAGAGATAAGCGATAAAAACCCAGACTATAGAGACGTACAAATAGCATTCAAAGTAACATACACAGCAGAAACAAAAGACGAAATGTCAAGAACAATTGTAAACACAGCACAAATATCAAAAGACTCAGGAGATGATGAAGACTCAACTCCAAAGAGAGATGAAGTTTATAATCAAGACAAAGAAAATGAAGACGATATAGACTATGATCAAGTAAAAGTAAAATACTTTGACTTATCACTATTAAAATGGGTAGCACAAACAAAAGTAACATTAAATGGAAAAACAACAACAAAGAATACAGGACATACAGCAGAAACATCAAAAGATGAAGCACCAGTAAAAATAGAAGTAAAAACAAGTGACATTAAAAAAATAAAAATCCAATACATATACACAATAAGAGTAACAAATGAAGGCGAACTTGAAGGTTACGCAAAAGAAATAACAGACTATGTACCAGAAGGATTAAAATTTGTAAAAGCAGATAACCCAGACTGGTATGAAATAAGTGATGGAGTAATAGGAACAAAAGCCTTAGAAAATAAATTACTAAAACCTGGTGAAAGTGCAGAAGTACAAGTAGTGCTAACATGGATAAACGGAAAAGAAAACTTTGGAGAAAAAATAAACTTAGCAGAAATAAGTCAAGACTATAATGAAAACGATAGTCCAGACGTAGACTCAACACCAAATAACCAAAAAGCAGAAGAAGACGACATAGATGATGCACCAGTAATTCTAGCAGTAAAAACAGGTGTTACACAAGTATATTTAGGTTTAACAATGATAATATTAATAACATTTGCAGGAGGAATAAGCCTAATCAAGAAATATGTCTTATAAAAGTAAAATAAACTAATAATAAAAGAGGCACTCAAACTTGAAGTGCCCCTTTTAAAATAGTTAATCGTCAAAATAAATTTTAAATAGGAGATTAAACAAAACATGGTAGTCGTAATAGGAGCAGGCCTTGCAGGCTGTGAAACAAGTTATCAATTAGCAAAAAGAGGAATAGAAGTAGAGCTATATGAAATGAAACCAAAAAAATTTTCACCAGCTCATTCAAATCCAAACTTAGCAGAAATAGTATGTAGCAATTCATTCAAGTCAAATTTATTAACAAATGCCTGTGGACTTCTAAAAGAAGAATCAAGAATACTTGATAGCCTTCTCATAAAAAGTGCGGATGAAACAGCAGTACCTGCAGGACAAGCACTAGCAGTAGATAGAGAAAAATTTTCATCTGTTGTAACTGAAAAAATCAGAAACATGAAAAATATCAAAATCAAAGAAGCGGAAATTGGAGACAAGATTCATTTAAAAGAACTAATGAGGGACAATATAGTAGTGATTGCGACAGGCCCACTTACAACAGATGCCTTATCAAAAGAAATAATGGAGATAACTGGAGAAGATAAAATGTCTTTCTTTGATGCAGCAGCTCCAATTGTAGAAAAAAACAGTATAGACATGAGTATAGGATTTTTAGGAGACAGATATGGAAAAGGCGAAAGTGCATATATAAATCTACCAATGAATCAAGAAGAATATGAAAAATTTTGGAAAGCACTTGTAGAAGCAGAAATAGCAGAGACACATAAATTTGAAAAGAAGGAAATATTCGAAGGCTGCATGCCAATAGAAGTAATGGCAAAAAGAGGAATAGACACATTAAGGTTTGGACCACTTAAACCAGTAGGATTCACAGATCCTAGAACAAATACAAGGCCTTATGCAATAGTGCAGTTAAGGCAGGATAATCAAGCAGGAAATTTATACAACCTAGTAGGATTTCAAACCAATCTAAAATTTGGAGAACAAAAAAGAGTATTCAGCATGATACCAGGCCTACAAAATGCAGAATTTGTGAAATATGGAGTAATGCACAGAAACACATATATAAATTCACCTAAGTTACTTGATAATACGTATAATCTAAAAAAATATCCGAATGTATATTTTGCGGGACAGATTTCAGGAGTAGAAGGATATGTAGAATCAATAGCTTCAGGTATTGTAGTTTCATTAAACATAGCATCATATTTGCAGGGCCAAGGGAAAATAGTATTTCCAGAGGAAACAGTAATTGGTGCATTAGCAAACTATATAAGCACGGAAAATAAAAATTTCCAACCAATGAACGCAAATTTTGGAATACTCCCAGAACTTGATGAAAGAATAAAAGACAAAAAAATGAGATATGAAAAATTATCAGAACGTTCTTTATTGAAAATAAATCAAATTGCAAAAAATTTGTAGTAAAACAAAAAAATTGACATTTTATGTAAAACAATGTATAATATAATAGATTGACATTGTAAAACAACATTTTAAATATAAAATAAATATTTAGGGGGTATTACAAATGGCAGATGGAGAGAGAATAGAAAACTTTCTTGAAAAAGAAAGAGCACAAAAGAAAAGAGAAAGATATATGAGAAATCAGAATAAAATGAGAGAAAGAAACATGAAAATAAGTCCTAAAGTTGATAGAGAAGCAATACTTCAAGAACTAATGGGATTATCAGAACATGAAATATCAGTTAGATTAATGGAAAGCCGTGAAAAAACAGATCAAGCTATAGAAAGATTACTTTTAGCAGAAAAACATTATTCAGCTAGTGGTGATCAAGAAAAACTTCAAGGATTAAGAAGAGAAGTAAGTAACGCAAAAAAAATGGAGCAATGCTTAGAAGGATTTTCTGAAAATGGCAAACAAATAGCCAAGATATACAGTATGGAACAAAAAGCAATCTCTGTAAAATCAAAGAAATTAAAAAATGAAAAACAAGAAATAACAAAAAATAATAAATTATTGACAGACATAAATTCAAAAATCAGTGAAAGTGAAAGAGAAATTAAAGAACTAAGACAAAACGAAAAGAAAATGAATACAGAGCTTGAACAATTAATAAGAAAAACGGAAAGTTTTGGACAAGGAAAAGAAGAAATAACTCAAGAAAAAGCAGACCAACAAATAGAAGATTTAAAGAGAATTTCTGATCTATCAAATCAAAAAGAAGATATAGCAAAAATATTACAAGAAAAACAGAATGATCAAGAATACTTACAAGCACTATCTGAAAAGAAAAATCTACAAGAAAAAATAAAAGCATCAAGAGAAAAAGTAAAAGCCTATACAACAGGAGAAAGTCAAGAAGACAAATTAATAAATAAATGCAAATTTGCAAGACAAATGTTACTTGCTGGAAAATCATGGGATGAGATAAGTCTTGCCTCTATAGAAAAAATAAAAGATCAAGAAAAAGAAAATACACAACATGAAAAATCAAACTTAGGATCAGAAAAAATAGAGCAAAGTGCAGAAGAACAAGCATCAAGAAGACCAGTACAAAGGAGCACTGCACCAGAAACACCTGCACAACCAGAACAAGTAAAACCAGAGCCAGAGAAAGAAAAAGAGCAAAGACAAGAACAAGAAAAAGAAAAACCAAATACATTGCCTGCAGTACCAGCAAAATCACATCCAATACTTTCAAAAATACCATTCGTTGGAAAATTTGCTAGTAGAGTTGTAGATGGAATTATGAGCAGAATAAGAAAAATTCAAGATAACTACCAAGAACCAGAAGAATATATACCAGAAGAAGTAGAAAAACCACAAGAACAAACAAATACTCCAAGAACACCAGACCAAGAAGTTCCAAGGCCAACAGAAACATCAAGACATATTCCAGAAGAAGAGCACCCAGTAGAAACTTCAAGAAATGTACCAGAAGAAAATAATATAAAAGATAAAAGAGATCTATTCATTGAATATCTAAGAGAAGCAGTAGAAGGAGAACATACTGAACAATATAAATATTCAACAAACGAAGGACTTGAAAAACAAGAAATGCGTCCTAGAGTTAGTGAAAGAACACAAAAAGAGGGAGAAGGAAAAACTCAAAACGAAAATGAAAATGTGAGATAATGAAAAAGAGCAATAAAGCGATATGAGATAAACATAGAAGAACATTTAAAAAACATTAAAAATTCTTGAAAAATGTTACATAATTATTGACAAATGTAATTTAATATGATAAAATATGTGAACACGTATTGAGGTTAATACGTGTTCACATCAATTTTAACCAAATTAATTAATGAATGGCAAACATATATAGAATTTACGGAGGTGTATTTAAAATGGCTGCAAAAGGACCAAGAGAGAACATTACTTTAGAATGTACAGAATGCAAGAGAAGAAACTATATGACATCTAAAAACAAAAGAAATAACACAGATAGATTAGAAATAGTTAAATATTGTAAATACTGCAAGAAACGTACAACACATAAAGAGACTAAATAACTTTATAAAGGAGGAGCTTAAAAATGGGAAAAAATGATAAACCAGAAAAACAAACTAAAAAACAAAGAAGTTTCTGGAAAGACTTTAAAGCAGAATTAAAAAAAGTTATTTGGCCAACTAGAAGTCAAGTTGTAAAT
>CANQMI010000040.1 GCA_947624905.1 uncultured Clostridia bacterium | reverse complement strand
CCAAGCCCCTTAGCATAAAATAATGCTAAGGGGGTATTTATATGGGAACAAAAGGACAGACTATGTGATGAGGTATAAAAAGAACAAATGTTTACAAAACACTATTGCAAAAAAACCTAAAATGTGATATAAATATATAATCGAGGGAGGAAAATCCATGCAAAATACATTAGAAGAAATGAAGTTTATTTTATATAATGCAGAAAATGAAAATGTTTCGGTAAATGCGCTTATAAGAAATGAAACACTATGGTTAACACAAGAAGCAATGGCTGAACTCTTTAATGTAGATAGATCTTCTATTACTAAACACTTGAATAATATATTCAAAGAAGGTGAATTAGATGAAAAAGTGGTATGTGAAAAAATTGCACACACCACTAAACATGGATTTATAGAAGATAAAACACAAATTAAAGAGGTAAAATTTTATAATTTAGATGCGATTATTGCGGTTGGTTATCGTGTAAATTCAAAGAGGGCAACAAAATTTAGAATATGGGCGACAAACGTGCTAAAAGAATATATAATAAAAGGATTTGCATTAGATGATGAGAGATTAAAACAAGGATCTAAAGTATTTGGAAAAGACTATTTTAATGAATTATTAGAAAGAGTTAGATCTATTCGTGCAAGTGAGAGGAGAATATGGCAAAAAATAACTGATATTTATGCTGAATGTAGTATAGATTATGATAAAAATGCAACTACTACAAAAGATTTTTTTGCAACTGTTCAAAATAAATTTCATTATGCAATTACAGGACAAACAGCTGCTGAAATTATATACAGCAAAGCAGATAAAAATAAAGAAAATATGGGACTTTCTACTTGGAAAAATGCACCGGAAGGTAGAATACTTAAATCAGACGTTATAATTGCTAAAAATTATTTAACAGAAAAAGAAATCAAACAGCTAGAGAGAAATGTGTCAAGCTACTTTGATTATATTGAAGATTTGATAGAACGAGAAAATACATTTACGATGGAAGAATTTGCAAAAAGCATTAATGAGTTTTTAGAATTTAGAAAATATAAAACTTTACCTGATAATTATAAAGGGAAAGTATCTCATAATATGGCTGAAAATAAAGCTTATAATGAATACGAAATATTTAATAAAAAGCAAAAAATAAATTCTGATTTTGATAAAATGATAAAATTTCTTAATGAAAGTGACAAAGTAGGAGAAGAATAAAATTTTAGGTAAAATTAAGTTTGAAAAATATGAAGTGTGTTGCTACAGAGAAATCTGTGAAATGTATGTTTAAAAGATAATGATTTATTAAAAAAGAAATGTGGCGTGTCAACAAAAATGATTAAATATAAGAATACATCTCTATTGACCAGACAGAGATGTATTTTTTTGTTGTCGTGTTCGCAAATAATAAAAAAATTTCGTATCAAATAAAAAAATCATAATTAGCCCAAGCCCCTTAGCATAAAATAATGCTAAGGGGGTATTTATATGGGAACAAAAGGACAGGCTATGTAACAAGCAATAAATTTGTGTATGAGTTATTTTGTAAGTTAGAAACAAAAAACAAAACAAAAATTCGCAAAGACTATTGCGGAATAATAAAAAATATGATATAAATATAAAGGAATTGAAGGGTGATAATATTAAAACAAAAATCAGTTGTTTGAAAATCCGAACAATTAGAAAGGATAAATATGGAAAATCATAAATTTATGGTATATGTAACAGTACAACTATTACTTATTAACCAAGATAAACTATTATTAATGAAAAGAAAAAATACAGGATACGAAGATGGAAAATATGGATTTATAGGAGGACATTTGGAAGAAGACGAGGACTTTAGAACTGCTATTATTAGAGAAGCCAAAGAGGAAACGAATATTGATATAAATAGAGAAAATTTAAAATTCATATCAATAGTACATCGAAAAGGTATGACTAAAAACTATGTAAATATATTCTTTTTGTGCAATAAATTTTATGGAGAAATAAGAAATAATGAACCTGATAAATGTGACGAAATAAAATGGTTTGAATTAAATAAATTACCACCTAATATTATAGAAATTGAAAGAAGAGTTATAGAAAATTATAAAAAAAATAATAATTACCTAATTGAATATGGTTGGTAAAAATAAACAATCAGTGTACTCAAGTAGTACACTGATTGAGAGAAAATTATAGAACCATTTCTAGGTAATCCATAAGGAGTGTAAATTGCAATTAATATTATAATTTCAAAATAAATAAAAAGACATAAAATCATTTGACATTTTCTATAAATTCCTGTATTATAATTATATAAGATGAGCGACCACAGAAATGTGGCGTGTCGCTAGATAGTTTTTAAAAAATTAAATACATCTCTATTGACCAGACAGAGATGTATTTTTTTGTTGTCGTGTTCGCAAATAATAAAAAAATTTCGTATCAAATAAAAAAATTCATAATTAGCCCAAGCCCCTTAGCATAAAATAGTGCTAAGGGGGTATTTATATGGGAACAAAAGGACTAGACTTCAAACACAAAGAAGTAGTAAACATTACAGATGGAAGAAGACTGCGGATATGTACAAGATGTAACAGCAGATTTAGAATCAGGAATAATTACCTCTATAATAGTCCCAGGAACAAACAGCAAACTTAGCATATTTGCAGGAAATAATGACATAGTTATACCATGGAAAAATATAAAATGTATAGGTGATGATATAATATTAGTTGAAATATAATAAAAACTTTAAAAATATTTCACAAACTAGACACAAATGTGGTATATAATGATATAATAGTTATGATAATGAGAGGAATGATTAATATATGAACACAACAATATTAGTTGTAGATGATGAGCAAAGAATGAGAACTCTTTTGAAAGATTTCTTAGCTCAAAAAGACTATAGTGTAATAGAAGCAAAAGATGGAGAAGAAGCACTTGAAATATTTCAAGAAAAACAAGATATAATAAAACTAATATTATTAGATGTTATGATGCCAAAATTAGATGGCTGGTCTGTATTAAGACAAATAAGGCAGACATCAAAAGTTCCAATTATAATGCTTACAGCAAGAGGAGAAGAACAGGACGAGCTATTTGGATTTGAACTTGGAGTAGATGAATATATATCAAAACCATTTAGTCCCAAGATATTAGTTGCGAGAGTAGAAGCAATACTAAAAAGAACAAATCCTAAAACAAATAAAGTAATTGAGTATGGTGGAATTGAAATAGACGAAAGTGGAAGAACAGTCAAGGTAGATGGAAAAGTTGTAGAAATGAGTCTTAGAGAATATGAATTACTAAAATACATGGTAGACAATATAGGAATAGCACTTCCAAGAGATAAGATATTAAATAATGTATGGAATTATGATTACTATGGTGATTCAAGAACAATAGATAGTCATATAAAAAAGATAAGGCATAAACTTGGCAAAAAAGGTAAATATATAAAAACTATGAGAGGTATAGGATATAAATTTGAAATCAAGTAATAAAGATAGAATAATAAAAATAAAAAACAAATTTGATACAATAAGAGTAAAGTTATTTACAACGTTGTGTGTTACAATTGCAATCATAATATTATTTCTTGTAATTACTAATAGTATTGTATTAGAAAGATATTATATATATTCAAAACAAGAGGAATTAATGTCAGCATATAATCTTATAAATGACTACTATAATGGTAATGCTGCTAATTCTGATATGGAAATAGAACTAGAAAGAATGGAATTAAGCAACAACTTTGATATACTTATAAAAATAAATAATACAATATATGCTTCAAATAGAGACTTTATATCTTCATTAAGTGATGAACTTGTTGGAAAAGATAGAATAAATGAAAATATACTGTATAATTCAGATAATGTAACTATAAAAAGAGTAATAGATAACAAAACAGGATTAACATTTATACTACTTTCGGCAACTCTTGATAATGGCTATGAGTTGTATATAAGATTAGCTATGGTATCTATACAAGAAAGTGTACAAATTGCAAATAAGTTTTTAATTTTAATAGGATTTATAGCAATAATCATAAGCGGAATAGTTGTATTAGTTATATCAAAAAAATTTACTTCACCGATAGAAGAGCTCCAGGATATAACAAAAAGAATCTCTGAACTAGACTTTAGTCGTAGATATCAGGAAAATGATTCAAAAGATGAAATAAATAATTTAGGAAAAAATATCAATAATATGACCAATACTTTGGAAAAAACTATAAACCAGTTAAGAAATTCTAATATAGAGCTTGAGAAAGATATAGAAGAAAAATCAAAAACTGATGAGATGAGAAAACAATTTATATCAGACGTTTCTCATGAACTTAAAACACCAATTGCATTGATACAAGGCTATGCAGAAGGATTAGTTGAAAATGTAACAGAAGATGAAGAAAGCAGAAAATTTTATGCAGAAGTTATACTTGATGAATCTAATAAAATGGATTCATTAGTAAAAAAATTACTTGAACTTATGAAACTTGAATATGGAAAAATGACATTCAATTTAACAAAATTTAATATAAGTGAACTTATCAGTGAAGTAATTAGAAAATCAAAGAAATTATTAGAAGAAAAGAATATAGAAATAAAATTTAGTAATGAACCAATATATGTAATAGCTGATGAATTTTATATAGAGCAAGCATTTAATAATTATTTCACAAATGCAATGAAAAATGTCTCAGAAGTAGAAGGAAGAAAAGAAATAATTATAAGTTATGAAGTAAACCAAGACAAGCTAAGAGTAAAGGTATTCAATACAGGAGAGAATATAGCAGAAGAAAATCTAAATAGAATATGGAATAGATTTTACAAAGTAGATACATCAAGGAATAGAGAAAGTGGAGGAACAGGAATAGGATTATCACTTGTAAGAGCAATCATGGTAAGTACTAATAACAAATACGGTGTAGAAAACAAAGCTGATGGTGTAGAATTTTATTTTGAATTAAACATGGAAAGGAAATAAAAAATAGGGGAATATGGAAGGAATATCATTTGCACTATTTGTAGCTTCTGGAGTATTGGCATTACTTCTTTTAGGATTATTAATATATGAATCAATAAAAGAAAATAAAATTAGAATAACCACAAAAGCCGTAATAGCAATTGCTATTACATCAATAATTACATTATTGATGTATATAATAATACTTTATATGAGAAAATATGTTTACACATGGGATTATAAAACATACTATTCAGAACAATTGGCCATTTTAAGCATATTCAGCAGGAGCTTTTTACAAGGAATAAGTACAATTATAAAAACTATATATTTTTATGATTATGGATGTTTTTTATTATCATTTACAAGTCTAATATTCTACTTTACAAATCATACAGGCAATGCTTTTGTAATCACTTATGCAGTAGTAACGATAATACCAATGATAATAATTTATTACTCAATAATAAGTAAATTAATACAAAAGTATGAACTAAAAAATAAGAATATGATAATCACACTAGGATTAATGTTAACTGTAGCGTTCCCATTACTACATGCAGCATCAATTATGGGACAACCAGATTTTATGGGAATTATTTTTATAGGATTAATAATCTTATTAACAATGGATTATGACTTTGAAAAAGCAGATGTAAAAAGATATATTTTGATATTCATATCAACATTGTGCCTAATAATTACAAGAAGGTGGTATATATACTGGGTAGTTAGCTATTATATATGCTATGCTATAATACTTTGCATTAAAAATTTAGTAAATAAGGATTATAGAAAATTAAAATCAACAATAAAAAATTTACTGATCTTTGGAATATCATCAATCATTATAATGGCTATAATCTTAGCTCCAATGATAATAAGAATAGTCAAGGAAAACTTCTTCAGTTCATATTCGGCATGGAAAATAGGAGGATTACCATATGAAATAATGGTACAATTTAGAAAAATTGGTGGAATATATTTTACATTTATGGTAATTGGAATAATCTATGGAATAAAAAGCAAAAAATTTAGATGGATAACTATACAAATGTTTTTAACTGGAATATCAGCTTTAGTGCTATTTACAAGACTACAAAACATGGGTAACCATCAATCTTTAATATTAGTTCCTACATATATTTATTTATGCCTGATTTTTATAATAGCAATCAGTCAAATGGACAACAAATGGCCAAGAAGAATATTAGAGGGACTCACAATTATATCTTTTGCTACAACATTATTTGGAACACTAACAGAAAACAAATATTTCTACAATAATTATTTATACACAGATATTAGCATCAAGCCAAACAAGAGAGAAGATTATGAAACTATAGGAGAAATAGATAAATTTATATTAGAAAACTGTGATTTAGAGAGTAAAGTCTATATAAATGCTGCAACAAATATGTATTGTGCAGATACTTTTACACTATATATGTTTCCAGATGTAAGTCTACAATCTATCATTAATCAGGAACGTTCAATAAATTCTGTACATGGATTTCCTATAGAAATATTTGGGGCAAAATATATTTTTGTATCTAATGTTGATTTAGAATCAACAGGAGCACAAAAAGGTACAATAATAAAAAAAGTAAATGAATCAATAAAAGAAAATGACCAAATGAGAGAAATATGGAAATTAGTAAAAGAATTCAAGATGACTGATAAAGTTACATTTTATGCTTATGAAAGAATAAAAGAGTTTGATCAAGAAGAGGCAAATTACTGGATAGAATTATTTCAAGAAGAAAGCAAAGAATATCCACATTTATTCTCCGAAAGAATTAAATTATATACAGAAGTTATGAGTAACAAAGCGAAGTAAGATATACTTACTTCGTTATTTATTAGTCATAAAAGTTTAACTAAATGTAGTCATAAAAGTTTAACTAAATATATTGAAAAAAACGACAAATTATTATAGAATAATAAACAGAATTTGTTTATAAAAATCAAAAAACAAATGAATATATCACAAAAAGTAAAAAACTTTTTTATTTAGTATACTAATTATGACAAAAAATTCTTGAGAAAAACTGTATACTTGAATATAAGAAGCAGAGGTGGTAGGGATGTTTCAAAATTTAGCCCAAGAAGAAAAAGAAGACATTACATATGAGTCTACAGAGACTAAAAAAGAAGATATTAAAACAATTATAAAAAAATTATTTACTAAACAAAATATATTTATGTATATTTTATCTTTTGCGCTTTCAACTGTTAGCGGGATAAATGGAATGGCACCATTTGGACTAGCAATATTTTCAGCATCACTCTCAAACGGAATCCCCGCAGGAATTATATACATTGCAACAATTATTGGAACTGCAATTGGATTTGGAGGAAGCGGAGTTTTAACATACATATTAAACTCACTAGTATTTGTTGCCATGGTTTTGATATTTAAACCTTGGTATCAAGATGAATACAAAAGTGAAAGAATGAAGCTTGGAAAGTATGTTTTTGCTTCAACAGTTTTAGTACAAGTTATACAAATAATATTTAGAGGATTTTTATTCTATGATGCACTTTTAGCAATAATCACAGGAATGGTAACATACATATTCTACAAAATATTTGCCTCATCAATAATAACAATAAGTGAATATGATATAAAAAAAGCTTTCACAGTTGAAGAAGTAGTTGGGACAAGCCTAATGCTTAGCGTTGCTACATGTGCACTTGGAAATTTTTCAATATATGGGTTTGAAGTGAAAATCATTGCAAGCATTTTAATAGTTCTAGTTCTAGGTTGGAAAAACGGTATATTAATTGGAAGCACTAGCGGAATAGTAATAGGTGCAGTACTTGGAATAATAGGAAATGGAGATATAAATTTAATTGCTTCGTTTGCACTTTCTGGAATGATAGCAGGAATTCTTAGTAGATTTGGAAGAATAGGAGTAATTGTTCGGATTTATCATAGGAAATATTTTGCTCTCATACGTTGCAAATGGAAATACTGTGCCAATAATATATACAAAGGAAATACTAATAGCATCATTAGGACTTTTGTTGATTCCAAAGAGCATAAAAATAAATATACAAGACTTTTTTGGAAAAGATTTATATCTTCCTGTTGGAAGTATGTATAATCTTGAAACAAAGGCAGATACAATATATAAACTAAACACTGTATCTGAAACAATAAATGAAATGTCAAGAACATATCAAGATAATCAAGAAAAGCCAAATCAAAATGAACAAAAAGAAACATTTATAGAAGAGATAGAAGACAAGCTTCAAGATTTACAAGAAAATATATTATATGAAGATTTGATAAATGAGGATAATAATTTACTATCTGAAATATTTGATATGTTAGTTGAAAAAGATAGTATAACAAAAGAAGATATAATAAAACTTTTGGAAAATAACAATGAATACATAATTGGATATGAGGATTTTGATACAAATATCAAGATAGAAGAAGATGTAGAAAAAGTTGCAAAACTTATGAATGAGACGTACAAAATTGAAAAAGTAAATAATTTATGGAAGAACAGAATAAATGAGAATAAAAAAGTAATATCTAATCAACTAAACGGAGTATCCAAAGCTATTTCAAGTGTAGCAAAAACTATGCTTGATAAAAATCAAGATTTTGAAGAAAAAGAAAAAGAGATAACACTTTTATGTGCTCAAAGAGAAATTAAAATTTTAGACATAAATATAAAACAGCTAAACAATGGAAGATATATAATAAACATATATAAAGCACCTTGCAAAGATGATGAACCATGCAGGACAGAAGAAATAGAAAAAATATTATCAAAAGTTTTTCAGGAAGATATTACGATTCAAAAAGAAATATGTGCAGTTAAAAATGAACAAAATCTATGTAAACAGATATATATATCCAAAGACAAATTCATTTTACAGTTAGGAATTGCAAAAGAACAGAAAAATTCATCAAGTGTATCAGGAGATTATACTGAGCAAACACAGCTTGATGATGGAAAATATCTAATCGCACTTAGCGACGGAATGGGAAGCGGACCAGAAGCAATGAAATCAAGCAAAATAGCAGTCAAGATGCTAACTAGAATGCTAGAAAGTGGATTTGATAGAGATACCTCAATGGAATTAATAAATAGCAGTATGTACATAAATTCAGTAGAAGATAATTATGCAACTTTAGATGTTGCAATACTTGATCTATACTCTGGTAATATTGAATTCATGAAAAATGATGCTTGTCCTACTTACATAAAAAATAGGAAACAGGTTAATGTTATAAAATCAATATCATTACCAGCAGGAATATTAGATAAAATAGACTTAGTTGTATATGACAAAGATCTAGCAGATGGTGATATTATTGTAATGACTACTGATGGAATATTAGAGTCAAACCAAGAATACGAGAACAAAGAAATATGGGTTAAAAATTTACTTGAAGAAATAGAAACTGATAATGTACAAAAAATAGCAAATATTTTATTGAAAGAATCAATTGATAATAATTTCGGAGTAGCAAAGGATGACATGACAGTAATTGTTATGAAAGTGAAAAAATTATAATTTAAATATTACAAAACTGTTAAATTTATATTGTTGAAAGACAGAGGGACGGGGCTTTTGTCTATCGCTTGTGGTGCACATTTTTAGGAGAATATTTGGGAGGGAAGGGAACGAAGAAATAACCAAAGGGTTAATAAGTGCAATAATAGGAAAAGACATCAAGACGGTAGAATTAAATGAAAGTAGAATACTTGAAAAAGATAGCAGATTTTGAATTAGAGCATTTAAAAGATGTAGAGAAATATCATACAAAATGGCAGATAAGAGAAGAAGAATATAGTAAAAAAATCTTGACAGATGTACTGGAAATCGATATAATTGAGCTAGAGAAATTAACAAATCAGTTAAAGAAAAACAAAATAGATAAAAAGGATAAAGCAATGTTATGGTCGCTATTCATAAAGAATCCAGAAAGGATGGGGAAAGAAGAGATGAGCGAGAATCAAGATATCAAGAAAGCAAAAGAGGAGTTAGAGAAGATACAAGCAGACGAGAGAGAGCAAGAGCTAGCAGATTTGAGGATGAAACACATAAGAGATACACAAGCGGTAGAAGAATATGGATATCTTAAAGGAATAGAAAAAGGTCAAGAAGAAGAAAAAAAGCAAATTATACTTAATATGAATAAAAAACATATATCATTGAAAGATATCTGTGATATAGTAGAGCTAAGTCAAGAAGAAGTAGCTAAAATAATAGAAGAAAATATCAAGAAGTGATAATATTAAAATAGTTACTATTCACAGTCAAATAAAAAAGACACTGTAATAATTTTGTAACTAAAATTTAATGAAAAAAATTAAT